>NZ_JAGYGJ010000001.1:0-289746 GCF_019947405.1 Pseudomonas sp. GL-B-26
CGCGAAAGCGGTGTTTCAGTCGAAACTTAATGTTGGCTGACCCACCGCTTTCGCGAGCAAGCCCGCTCCCACATTGGGTTTGTGTTTATTCGCCGATGGCGATGCCGTGCGCAGGATCGTTGATCCACTCGCTCCATGAACCGGCATACAACGCGCCCAACGGATAACCCGCCAGGCACAGCGCGAACAGGTTGTGACAGGCCGTCACGCCAGAACCGCAGTACGCCACCAGATCGGTCGGCGAACGATCACCGAGCTTCTCGGCAAAACGCTGTTTGAGTTGATCTGCCGGCAGAAAACGCCCGTCGCTGCCCAGGTTGTCGGTGAACGCCGCACATTGCGCGCCAGGGATGTGCCCGGCAATCGGGTCGATCGGTTCTACTTCGCCCTTGAAACGCGGCAAGCCGCGGGCATCGAGCAGGGTCAGCGCAGGCTGGCCGAGACGTTTCTGGAGCTGTTCGGCGCTCAAGACCAGCGCGTTGTCCGGCGTCCCCGTGACGGTGCCACGCTCAATCTGCGGCGCATCAAGACTCAGAGGCAAACCGGCCGCGTGCCAGGCCTTGAGCCCGCCATCCAGAATGAACACGCCGTCACGTTTGCCCAGCCAGGCCAGCAACCACCAGGCCCGCGCCGCGTACGCACCCGGACCGTCGTCGTACAAAATCACGTCGCTGTCGGCGTTGACGCCCCAGGCTTGCAGACGTTCGATCAGTTTTTCAGGTTCAGGCAGCGGATGACGCCCGGTCACACCCTTGACCACTGTCCCGCTCAAATCACGCTCAAGATCGGCAAAGCTCGACCCTGCGATATGCCCTTCGGCATAACTGCGTTGACCGTAATCCGGGTCTTCGAGGGCAAAACGACAATCCAGAATCACCAGCCCCGGCTGCTCCTTTTTCAGGTCCAACGCTTGCGGGCTGATCAGTTGCGCAATGGGCATAACGGGCTCCTGTGATTAAGTCTGTTTTGAATCCTACTGCACTTCTTCCAGCGCTTGGGCCAGCGGCACGTAAAACTCCTCGAACAACGCGTTTACCGCGGCGCGAGATTGATCCGTGACGAAACCGGCCTCAAGCACCAGCACTTGATACACGCCTCGCTTGATGGCTTGCTCGCTCAGGTGATTGGAGTTTTCACGTGTGGTGCACAGAAAACGCACCCAGGATGTCAGGATGATCCAGGCATTGAGCGTCAGGGATTCGATCTGAACCTTGTCCATTTGCAGGATGCCGGCCTCGACGAAGCCCGCGTAAATGTGCGTGCCATGGATCAGGCAGCGTTGGGAAAAGCGCCGATAACGGGCGGCCAGCTCCGGATCACTGTCGAGTAAATGCTCCAGATCGCGGTGCAAAAACCGGTAGCGCCACATGGCGGCCAGCAATTCCTGGAGGTAGAAGCGCTTGTCTTCGACCGTGGCGGCACGCCCCTGGGGCGGGCGCAGGAAGCTGTCCACCAGGCTTTCGTACTCACTGAACAGCACGGCGATGATCGCCTGCTTATTGGGGAAGTGGTAGTACAGGTTGCCCGGGGAAATTTCCATATGGGCAGCAATGTGGTTGGTGCTGATGCTGCGCTCACCCTGCTGATTGAACAGCTCCAGGCTGTTCTGCACGATGCGCTCGCTGGTTTTGATCCGAGGGGCCATGGCTTGGGCTTTAATTCAAAGTGCGTTGACCGGCATCTTACGACCTATCTGCGAGTGGATAAAACAAAGCTGCACCAGGATGTCATTTGACTTTCTAGAGCATAGACTCTAAAAAGTCCCTCATTACAATAAATCCGGAGCCGACCATGACTGCTGACATCGCCTACCTGCAGAACCTTCAGCAGCCATTGGAAGAGCTCCAGACCCTGTTCGACGCCCAACGCGCGGCGTATGCCGCCAACCCGATGCCGCCCGCCGCCCAGCGCCAGCAATGGCTGAAAGCCCTGCGCGATCTGTTGAGCAATGAGCGTCAGGCATTGATCGATGCCATCAGCCAGGATTTCAGCCATCGCAGCGCCGATGAAACCCTGCTCGCCGAACTGATGCCCAGCCTGCACGGTATTCACTACGCCAGTCAGCACCTCAGAGGCTGGATGAAAGCGTCGAAGCGCAAGGTCGGGATTGCCTTTCAACCCGCGGCAGCCAAAGTCGTTTATCAACCTTTGGGTGTGGTCGGGGTGATCGTACCGTGGAACTACCCGCTGTATCTGGCCATCGGGCCATTGGTCGGCGCGTTGTCGGCAGGCAATCGGGTGATGCTCAAGCTCAGCGAATCGACCCCCGCCACCGGTTTGTTGCTCAAGGAACTGCTGGGCCGAATCTTCCCGCAAGACCTGGTCTGCGTGGTACTGGGCGAAGCCGATATCGGTGTGGCGTTCTCCAGATTGCGTTTCGATCACCTGCTGTTCACTGGCGCCACCAGCATCGGCAAACATGTGATGCGTGCGGCGGCCGAAAACCTGACCCCGGTGACCCTCGAACTTGGCGGCAAATCCCCGGCCATCGTGTCCCGCGACGTGCCGCTCAAGGACGCTGCCGAACGCATCGCCTTCGGCAAGACGCTCAACGCCGGGCAGACCTGCGTGGCCCCGGACTATGTGCTGGTGCCGGAAGATCGCGTAGGCGCTTTCGTCGAAGCCTATCGTCAGGCGGTTCGCGGGTTTTATCCGACCTTGACCGACAACCCGGACTACACAGCGATCATCAATGACCGGCAACTCGCGCGCCTCAACGGCTACATCAGCGACGCCACCAGCAAGGGCGCGCTGCTGATTCCATTGTTCGACAAGGGCCAGGGGCGCCGCATGAGTCACAGCCTGCTGCTCAACGTCAGCAACGACATGATGGTGATGCAGGACGAAATCTTCGGTCCACTGTTGCCGATCGTTCCGTACAAGGATCTGGATCAGGCCTTTGCCTACATCAATCAACGACCTCGTCCGCTGGCCCTGTATTACTTCGGCTACGACAAGCGTGAGCAACACCGCGTACTTCACGAAACCCATTCCGGCGGCGTGTGCCTGAACGACACCCTGCTGCACGTCGCTCAGGACGATATGCCATTTGGCGGGATCGGCGCCTCGGGCATGGGCCATTACCACGGCCACGAAGGTTTCCTGACCTTCAGCAAAGCCAAAGGTGTGCTGATCAAACAGCGGTTCAATGCGGCGAAATTGATCTACCCGCCGTACGGAAAATCCATTCAGAAGCTGATTCAGAAGCTGTTTATCCGCTAACGATCGTCCCCTTCGGGTAATAACAATAATGAGCCCAAGTCTGTCCGATACACCCGCGCTGTCACGGCGCGGCTTGCTTAAGTTCAGCCTGGGTGCCAGCGCGTTTCTCGCCACCGCCGGTTTGGGCGCGAGCCTCAGCGGTTGCTCATCGAGCCTGCCGGCCAGCGGTTTCGCGATTCTGCGCAGCGGTGACTTGCTGTTTCTGCGGGCACTGATTCCAGTGATGCTCGATGGCGCTGTGGCCGTCGAAACAATGCCGACGGCCGTCGGTGAAACCCTGCACTGCCTGGATAACGGCCTGAATCATTTGTCACCGGAAATGCTCAAGTTGACCCGGCAGTTGTTCGATGTGCTGGGAATGATCATCACCCGCGGACCACTGACCGGGATCTGGGGCAGCTGGGAACACGCCAGTGCCGACGAGATCCGGCACTTTCTCGATCGCTGGGAAAACAGCTCGTTGAGCTTGCTGCGCATGGGCCACAGCTCGTTGCTGCAACTGGTGATGATGGCGTGGTATAGCCGGGCGGAATCGTGGGTGCATTGCGGGTATCCCGGACCGCCAACGGTCTGAAACCGCAGCGCGCCCTTCGCGAGCAAGCCCGCTCCCACAGGGGACTGCGTATACCCATGTGGGAGCGGGCTTGCTCGCGAAGGCGTCAGCCGCCTCACCACTGCATCCAAAACATAACAACAAGAGCCCCTGAAGATGCCCGTACCCGATCCGTTCCGCGAAGGCCTGGCCCGTGGCTGGAAAACCTATAACGGTTCACAACTGACCCAGGACCTGACCCTCGAAGCGGACGTGGCGATTATCGGCAGCGGTGCGGGCGGTGGCACCACCGCCGAAATACTCAGCGCCGCGGGCTACAAGGTATTGCTGATCGAGGAAGGCCCACTGAGGACCAGCAGCGACTTCAAGATGCTCGAAGACCAGGCCTATACCAGCCTCTATCAGGAAGGTATCGGCCGCATGAGCAAAGACGGCGCAATCACCATCCTTCAGGGCCGGGCGGTGGGCGGCACAACGCTGATCAACTGGACCTCAAGCTTTCGCACGCCGGATCCGACCCTCGACCACTGGGCCAAGGAACACGACGTCAAAGGCCATACTCCGGCCGAGATGGCGCCGTGGTTCGAGAAAATGGAGCAACGCCTGGGCGTCGCCCCGTGGATGATCCCGCCCAACGCCAACAACGACGTGATCCGCAAAGGCTGCGAAAAACTCGGCTACGCCTGGCATGTGATCCCGCGCAACGTGCGTGGCTGCTGGAACCTTGGCTACTGCGGCATGGGTTGCCCGACCAACGCCAAGCAATCGATGCTGGTCACGACCATTCCGGCGGCCCTGGAAAAGGGTGGCGAGTTGCTCTATCTGGCTCGTGCCGAAAAGCTCTTGATCAGCGGCGACAAGGTCACGGGCTTGCACTGCGTAGCGATGGACGACCGCTGCGTCGCGCCTACCGGACACACGATCACGGTCAAGGCGCGGCATTACGTGCTGGCCGGTGGCGGGATCAACAGCCCGGCGCTGCTGATGCGCTCCGAGGCACCGGATCCGCACAAACGGCTGGGCAAACGGACTTTTCTACACCTGGTGAACATGTCGGCCGGGCTGTTCGACGAGGTGATCAACCCGTTTTATGGCGCGCCACAGTCGATCTATTCCGACCATTTCCAATGGCAGAACGGCACCACCGGAAAAATGTCTTACAAACTCGAAGTGCCGCCGCTGCACCCGGCACTGGCCACGACCCTGCTCGGCGGTTTCGGCAAGGAAAACGCCCAGCACATGGAAAACCTGCCCCACACCCACGCCATGTTGGCGTTGCTGCGGGACGGCTTTCACCCGGACAGCCCCGGCGGCAGCGTCGAGTTGCGCGGTGACGGCACGCCGGTGCTCGACTATCAGGTTTCACCCTATGCCTGGGACGGATTGCGCCGGGCGTTCCACAGCATGGCCGAGATCCAGTTCGCGGGCGGTGCCCATGCGGTAATGCCGATGCACGCCGACGCTCGCTACGTAAAAACCCTGGCCGAAGCGCGCACGCTGATCGACGGCCTGAACCTTGAGCTGTATCGCACACGCCTGGGCAGCGCCCATGTGATGGGCGGTTGTGCCATGGGTGAGGACCCGAAAAACGCCGTGACCGACAGCCTCGGCCGGCACCATCAGCTAAGCAATCTGTCGATTCATGATGGCTCGCTGTTCCCCACCAGCATTGGCGCAAACCCGCAATTGTCGGTCTACGGGCTGACGGCGCAGCTGGCAACTTCTTTGGCCGAACGTTTGAAAAACCCATGAAAATGGAGAATATTCCAATCGGCTGTAGTGCTTTCTTACCCAAAAGGCGACTTGGCCGACCGGGAAGGCTGCGATACCATCCGACTCCCCAACGGACTCCCGCCAGGACGACGCGATGAACCGAGTGTTGTACCCAGGTACCTTCGACCCTATTACCAAGGGCCATGGCGATCTGGTCGAACGCGCCGCGCGCCTGTTCGATCATGTGATCATCGCCGTCGCCGCCAGCCCGAAGAAAAACCCGTTGTTTCCCCTGGAACAGCGTGTGGCGCTGGCCCGCGAGGTCACTAAACATCTGCCCAACGTTGAAGTCGTCGGCTTCTCGACGTTGCTGGCGCATTTCGCCAAAGAGAAGAACGCCAACGTGTTCCTGCGTGGTTTGCGAGCGGTGTCGGACTTCGAATACGAATTCCAACTGGCCAACATGAACCGTCAGCTGGCGCCGGATGTGGAAAGTCTGTTTCTTACCCCGTCCGAACGTTATTCGTACATTTCTTCGACGCTGGTCCGTGAAATTGCAGCCCTGGGCGGCGATATCACCAAGTTCGTCCACCCTGCGGTGGCGGACGCCCTGACCGAACGCTTCAAGAAGTAACAACCGCTCAAGCGGCGCCCGCGTGCACTGTGGGCGCCAATGCGGCACAATTGTGCGCATTGGTTTATTGCGCCCGGGCCTTCCGCCCTGGCTGGAGTTAGCATGTCCCTGATCATCACCGACGATTGCATCAACTGCGACGTCTGCGAACCCGAGTGTCCGAACGCCGCCATCTCCCAGGGCGAAGAGATCTACGTGATCGACCCGAACCTGTGCACCCAGTGCGTCGGCCACTACGACGAACCTCAGTGCCAGCAAGTGTGCCCGGTGGATTGCATTCCGCTGGACGAAGCGCATCCGGAGACTGAAGAGCAGTTGATGGAGAAGTACAAGAAGATTACTGGCAAAGCTTGAATCTGAGGTTTTTGTAGCGCTTATTCGGGCCTCTTCGCGAGCAAGCCCGCTCCCACAGTTGATCGCGATCTAATGTGGGAGCGGGCTTGCTCGCGAAGACGTCATCAGCCACACCGAAGATCCAACTGAATCACTCCCGCTGCTCAAACCCTTCTCCGATACACCCCAGACACCGCACGAACGCCGCTTTCGCCGGGTCGACCACCAACGCCTGCCCCGCATCGCCGACACCGCCGCCCAACGCGGTAAATGGCAACGACACCACAAACGCCCCCGCACCGATCACTGTTGCCACGACCAACAAAGGTCGGGCAATCAGCAAATCGCCGAGCATGGCGTACGCCGGGGGATTCTGGATGGTGTAACGCGGGTCGCCGCTGCCCGTGTTTGCTGCCAGCGCTGGCGCACCGACGCTCAGCAGCAAAACGACGACAAGGGTTCGAAACAGGTTCATGGCACGGTCCTTGGGCTAGGCAGTCAGAACACTGACTATAGACCGTAGGCGTATCAGCTCTGGCAGCGCGGGCAAAAGACGCTGGCGCGCTGCCCCAGCTTCACTTCCCGCAACTCCGTGCCACAGACCTTGCAGGGCGCACCGCCACGGCCGTACACGAACAGTTCCTGCTGGAAATAACCCGGCTGACCGTCACCGCCGATAAAGTCGCGCAGCGTGGTGCCGCCGCGCTCGATAGCGGCCGCCAGGATGCGTTTGATCTCGATCGCCAGTTTCAGATAACGCCCCCGAGAGATGCTCTTGGCCTCACGACGCGGGTCGATACCTGCCGCGAACAACGCTTCGGTGGCGTAGATATTGCCCACGCCGACCACCACCGCGTTGTCCATGATGAACGGTTTGACCGCCATGGATCGCCCGCGGGACTGCTGGAACAAGCGTTCGCCGTCGAACAGGTCGGTCAACGGCTCCGGCCCCAGGCGAATCAACAATTCGTGGTTGAGCGGATCGAGGCTCCAGAGCATCGCGCCAAACCGGCGCGGGTCGGTGTAACGCAAGGCCAGACCGGATTCCAGTTCGATGTCCACATGCTCATGCTTGGCCACCGGTGTGCCGATTTCCACCAGACGCAGATTTCCCGACATCCCTAAATGGCTGATCAGCGTGCCGACTTCGGCATTAATCAGCAGGTACTTCGCGCGTCGCTCCACCAGCACGATGCGCTGGCCGGACAGCCGCACATCCAGGTCTTCGGGAATCGGCCAGCGCAAGCGCCGCTCACGCACGATCACCCGACTGACGCGCTGGCCTTCCAGGTGCGGCGCAATCCCGCGGCGGGTGGTTTCGACTTCAGGCAGTTCCGGCATGGTGCTCTCGAATCAGGCTGTGCAACGCTCAGCGGTGAGCGCCAAGGTCACGAATTGTTTGTTTGAGGGTCTCGAAGTCGTAGTCCGAGAGCCCGACATAATCGAGAACCAGTGGTGCGATGCTGTTCCATTCGTGGTCATCACGCTGGTTGCCCAGCACCCGGAAGGACGCACAAATGTGCTCGGCCATTTTCAGGATCGCCAGCAGGTTTTTCACCTGACTGTTGCGCGACGACTCATCGCTGAAGATCGCCAATGCATTGTGGTGATTGGCGATGGCGGCGGTCACATGCTCCGGCAGACGCCAGGATTTGGCGGTGTAATAACCCACCACTGCATGATTGGTATTGAACACCCGATTCTCGGTGTCCACCACCCGGCATTCGGCGCTGGCACTGGCATAGGCCTCTTCCAGAACGGTCATGTAGTTGGGGAAACGCTGGAGCATCAGCGGCACGCCGCAGTCATGGAACAGGCCCAACGCGTACGCTTCATCGCCGGCCTGGGTGCCAATGCGCTTGGCCAGGGTCAGGCAGGTCATCGCCACGTCCTGGGCGGTGTCCCAGAAACGATTCAAGGTAACGATGGTGTCGTCGTTCATCTCGCCCTTGATCGACTGCGCGTTGATCAGGTTGATGATCGAGCGGCTGCCCAGCAGATTCACCGCACGCTGAATCGAGGCAATCTTGTTGCTCAAGCCGTAATACGGCGAGTTGACGATTTTCAACAAGGCGCCAGAGAGGCCCGGGTCCTGGGAGATCAGCTTCGCGATCACTTCCAGATCCGGATCGGGCATGTACTGTTCCATCTGCAAATCCACCATGATTTGCGGCTGGGCCGGCACGCTGATGCCTTGCAGGGACTGTTGAATCTGTTCGGAAGTCAGCTCTGGGGACATAAGTACACACTCTGGGACAGGCGGCGATTCTAACCCTTATAAAGTTGGATCCGACACCCTGGCCGGGCCTTCGCCTGAAGTTTCATCAAATGCCTGACCTTCCTCACCGCATGTCCATCCGCCAAACCGTGGCCGTGCGCAACACGCTATACTCCCGCTCTTTTTTCCGGAGCGACGTCATGTCCCTGCCTAGCCTGCGCCTCAAAGCCAACGCCGACCGTCGCCTGCGAAACGGCCACTTGTGGGTCTACAGCAACGAAATCGATGTAGCCGCTACTCCTTTGCACGGCTTCAAGGCCGGCGACCAGGCGATCCTCGAAGCAGCCAGCGGCAAGCCGCTGGGCATCGTTGCCATGAGCCCGAACAACCTGATCTGCGCCCGCCTCTTGTCGCGCGACATCAAGTTGCCGCTGGACAAGTCGCTGCTGGTGCACCGCCTGAACGTTGCCCTGTCCCTGCGTGATCGCCTGTTCGACAAGCCGTTCTATCGCCTGGTCTACGGCGATTCCGACCTGCTGCCAGGTCTGGTGGTCGACCGTTTCGGCGACATCCTGGTGGTACAGATCGCTTCGGCAACCATGGAAGCCCATAAAGAAGACGTGATCGCAGCGCTGACCCAAGTGATCAAGCCTAGCGGCATTCTGTTCAAGAACGACTCCGCTGCCCGTGATGCCGAAGGCCTCAACCGCTACGTCGAAACCGTGTTCGGCCTGGTGCCGGAGTGGGTTGCCCTGGAAGAAAACGGCGTGAAATTCGAAGCACCCGTCATCCAGGGACAGAAAACCGGCTGGTTCTACGACCACCGCATGAACCGCGCACGCCTGGCACCTTATGCCAAAGGCAAGCGCGTGCTGGACCTGTACAGCTACATCGGCGGCTGGGGCGTGCAAGCGGCTGCGTTCGGCGCCAGTGAAGTGTTCTGCGTCGATGCGTCGGCCTTCGCCCTCGACGGCGTCGAGCGCAACGCCGCGCTGAACGGTTTCGCCGACAAGATGACCTGCATTGAAGGTGACGTGTTCGAAGCCCTGAAAGAGCTGAAAGCCAGCGAAGAGCGTTTCGACGTGATCGTTGCCGATCCTCCGGCGTTCATCAAACGCAAGAAAGACATGAAGAACGGTGAAGGCGCCTACCGTCGCCTGAACGAGCAAGCCATGCGCCTGCTCAGCAAGGACGGCATCCTGGTCAGCGCTTCGTGCTCGATGCACCTGCCGGAAGACGATCTGCAGAACATTCTGCTGACCAGCGCCCGTCACTTGGACCGCAACATCCAGATGCTGGAGCGCGGCGGTCAGGGCCCGGATCACCCGGTTCACCCGGCCATTGCCGAAACCCGCTACATCAAGAGCATCACCTGCCGTCTGCTGCCAAACAGCTGATTACGCTGGTTTGACGGGGAGCCAGCCGGCTCCCCGTTCTGTTTTCTGTTATTGAATTCTCCAACTTCCTACTCCAGCAGTCTTAATGACTTGCAGGACGTTTCGCTGTGTCTTTTATTTTAGCGGACAGAACTTACAAGATTCATCCAACCCTCAGATCGATCCGACAAAATTACTGGAACATTCCCACCTGATTCCCCCTTGATAAGAACTCATTACAAACTATGATTAAGTCGTCACAACGGAGTGACACTCACTATCAATTACAAGGAGTTAAAAACATGAAAGCAATTACTCTGGAAGCTAACAAAATCGCTAACCTGGCTTTTCTGGTTGCGCCAAAAGCCCGCTAAGTAAATGAAGCGCTGGGGAGTGCCGGCTACCCAGCGCCTTCTATGGCAAAGACCAGAGTGAATCGCCAATCATGCAGATAAACCCTTATATATTCATACTTCCTCGCACGCCCGACCAAATAGTCTGGGATTACAAGAACCACAAACAGTTCGAATTGAACCTTGAATATTCAACCCGCCTTGCACACCTTATCGACAACCCTGAAAAGTTTGATGACAACAACATAATAGACACGCAACTCCTGAGCGCGGGAATACTCACAACTTCAATACAAGCCCCCCTTGAATGGGGCTGGGATGAACTGTCGAAGATATTTCATATCGGCACCAAGAACATTCCTTGTGATTATGTCCCCCAAGATATTAATGAATGGTCGAGACACTATCTGGACCATTGCGCCGAAGTACTGGCCACTCCTGCCCCGGAGGTCAGACTCACAGAACGCCCGACAAGCGAGCGGATCGCCCTGCCCCAACCTTCATGTCTGCCGCAAAGCGCACTTGCAAAGACCTTGATCGACCGAAAGACCTGTCGCTCCTTCACGGGTGAAGGGGTTTCTCTCGACGATGTGGGCACTCTTTTGTATTTGTCCCTTGGCTATCTACGTGAGCGCGACAACGACATCGACGAAACCATCGCGGAAGGTCTTGGCGCGCGGCGCAGCAGTCCATCCGGTGGCGGGCTGAATGCCTGCGAAGGTTTTCTGCATGTTCAGAACGTCAGCGGCCTGAATCCCGGGCTCTACGCCTATCACCCCGACGAACATGCGTTGAGCTTCGTCAATCCGGTGCCTGACTCGCCCTTGGGCCAGTTGTTGTGTGGGCAGCATTTCATCAACAACCTGCCAGTCGGCCTGTTCATCACCGCTCGCTTCGACAAACTGTGGTGGAAATATGAACACTCGCGGGCCTACCGAATGGCTTACGTCGAGGCAGGTCATATTTCCCAGACCTTTCAACTGGTGGCCACCGCACTCGGGTTCAGCACCTGGCTGACCGGTGCGTTGGCGGACGATCAGGTCGAAACGTTGCTGGGGATCGAGGACAGCGCCGAACAACCGTTGTTTTTTGTGGGTTGCGGCCAGAGTGACGGGCAAGTGATGTGCAAGGAATTAAAAGCACTGCTAAGCAGTCGAGGCTCACAACAATGACCGGGCCCCGCACAGACGACCTGTCACTGCCCGACGCCTGGGCACAGCGCTTCACCCTCGGCGACTGGAACACCCGAGCCTCGGTACGCACCAGCGAGCACACCTATCAATTGCCATCAGATCTGGAACGGCAACTGGAAACACGACACTGGTTCCCACCCGCCTTTCTGTCCTACCTGAATCACCCGGCCATCGAAGCAGCCGGTAGCGCGATCACTCATCGACTATCGGCAAACCATCTGGTGTATTTCCTCGACTACACCACCCGGCTCGAACATCGAATCGTCAACCGCTCCGTGGAAACCATCGTCCACGATGAGCTCGGTGCGTCCATCCCCCGACGGATGAAAACGGCCGCCCTCCAGCTGTACACCGATGAGGGTTATCACGCCCTGTTCTCCAATAGTCTCGCCGAGCAGATAGCCGACCTTTACGGCATGACCCAACGCCCGGTGATGCCACACCGCATTACCCGACTGAACACCCTGATTGACCACACCCCAGACAGGCATAAGGCGCTAGCCTGGTTTCTCGTCGGCTTTGTGTCCGAGACCATCATCGCCAGGGAGCTGCTCGAGGTTTGTCGCAACGAGCTGGTGTCCAGCGTCCAGGAAATGCTCAGGGACCACCTCACCGACGAGGCCCGACACAGTCGTTTTTTTTGCGAAGTGTTCCATTATCTGTGGCTGACCCTGAACAGCAGCCAACGCACGTTCGCCGCGAAGTTGCTGGTGGACATCATCCTGATGTTCTTTGAGGTCGATGAGCGATGGCTGAAGGAAAGCCTGAACAGCGTGGGCCTCGGGGAGAATTGCGTCGCACAAATCCTCAGTGCCCTGACCGGCCCGCAAGCCTGCCTTCAGCGCGCCCGATCAGGTGCAGGCGCGACGCTACAGGCAATGGAAAAGGCTGGTTTTTTCGACCTGCCTTTTAACCAGCAGCTCTTCGCACAGGCAGGACTTGTCGATGGATGAAGGAAAATCTGCGGTCAGTGTCAAACACCGCCGCTCTGCGATCACCCTATTAATGACCATGGTGATGCTCGGGGTCTTCCCTCTGGATGTTCTGCTGCCATCGTTCCCGGCGCTGGCCGAACACTTCCGGACCACGCCAAGCGACATCGCGTTTTCCATCAGCCTGTTTGCCATCGGGATCGCACTTTCCCAACTACTGGTCGGGCCGCTCTCGGATGTCATCGGGCGCAAAAGTCTGCTGTTGGCGGGAATGGCGGTCTCGATTGTCGGTGCGACGGGTTGCGTGCTGTCCACCGACTATGCCTGGTTCCTGATGTTCCGGGTGGTGCAGGCCATCGGCTGCGGTTGCTTCGTACTCTCGCAGGCGCTGGTCCAGGACCTGTTCGACGGCAAGGAGCGGGATCAACTGCGGATTATGATGGTCACCGCCAGCGGAATCTTCATTTCCGTCTCGCCACTGGCTGGCACCCTGTTGCAACAGGCACTGGACTGGCCCGCAAGCTTCATTGTCTTTATTGCCCTCGCCGCCGCCGTGTTCCTTAAGGCCTGCTTCTTTCTTGAAAACCGGCACACCGCCACAACCCCGCGCCGAAGCATTCTTCAGTCCTACCGGCGCGTCTGTCGCAATGCGGGCTTCCTCGGCTATTGGTTGATCGCCGCGATCGCCTTCACCTGCCACTTTTCCTTCATTGTCATCTCGCCCCTGATCTTCATGGAGCAGTTGCAGCTTTCGGCCTACGAGTTTTCCCTGACACTGCTGCTGTATGGCGTGGCCTACATCATCGGCGGCATTGTCGCTCGAGTCCTGGCTGGGCGGATCTCACCCAATACACAGATCATTGTTGGTTTGAGCCTGATCTTCTTTTCGGGGCTGGTAATGCTCATGCTCTCAAGCGCGATGGGGCTGTCGCCCCTGACGGTGCTGATCCCGATGATTGTCTGCACCGCCGGCACCACCATCGCTCGCCCTATCGCCACCTCGAAGGCGATGGAGGTTTTTCCGGACATGGCCGGTACCTCGGCGTCGGCCGGGAACACACTGATATTCATCTCCGGTGGCCTGATCAGCGCCCTGATCAACCTGAGTCCCTTCGAACTGCAACTGACGCTGGCCCTCAGCTTCATCGCCTTGAGCTGCGTCGGACTGGTCATGATCTGCCGCATCCGACTGCGCAATCTGGCCTTGCGCGAAGCCTGAGGCAGTGGGTGCAGTGTTATTGGTCCTCAGGTTCGGGAACCAGCGAAAGCGTACCTATTTGAACGTTCTTGAAGCGCGGCTCGATGAGTTTCACTTCGCCCGCACGTAGATGGTCAAGGTGCTGCGGCGTGACATTCGCGCCCTGGAGCACGGTGACATATTGCCACTCACCGTCGTCGGCGCGTTTATAGAGGAACGTCCTGTGGTCCCACGGCTGTTGATTGAATTGCAGCACTTCGGCCTGGCCATCGCCGTCCAGGTCGGCCGCCCACATCACGCACCCGTCATCCTGGCACTGACGCTTTTTGCTGTTGAGGCTGACAAATTGCTCGCTGCCGTCCACTTTCGGCCCGACCCATTCAATGTTCACGGGTGTCGGCTCCACTGGCGGGTACGTAAAGGTGGTTTCACCAGGCGTTTGTTTCATCTGGGCGCGCAGCACCTCTCGCGCGGGCGCATCGAGAATTTCATTGCGTTCAAGCCGCTCGGACAATGCCTCGAATTGCTGCCGTCCGGACACGCCGAGCCCGTTGCGCAAGTAGTTGGTATCGAACGTCAACACCGACGTGCGGCCATCGAGCAAGCGTTGCACCTGATCCCGTGCGCTGAACGATTGCGCATTGAGCCAAGGCGTATTGATCAGCACCAACACCACGCACACTGCCAGGGCAAGGGCCGGGTTACTGCGCCGCAGACCCTCCAGCCATGGGGTCTTGCGTTGCGCCACGGCCCACGTCGCAGCCAGGCTATACGCCGCGATGACCGCGACCAGCAACAGGCCGACAAACCGTCGGGGCGACAGGCCGTACTGTTCAACCCGCAGCCAGCTTGAGTACCCGGCCACCGCCACCAACGCCGGCCAGCAAAGCAAACCCGCCTCGACACAGCGCATCAGCCACGCCGGATAAGGCTGAGCCTGACGCCCGTCCTGAAACACCCCATTGAGCAAAAAAAGATAAGTCCCCACCAAACACAACAAAATCGGGGTCGAGTAGCCGGTGGCCCAGATCTGTTGCAAGCCGGTAAAGGGAAGCGTCACGGTAAACAAAACGGTAATGAGCGTGATCATCGGCAACAGAAAATGACACGCCGTGAGGAAGACACCCCGCAGCATGCCGATGACTTTTTCGTTGCGCAGCCCCAGGCGCATGGTAAGGGAAAACACCACCGACCCACTCAGGCAAAAAAACATCGGGGAACTGAACAGCTCGGCAAAGAACCCGATGCCCAGCATGAGAAACAGCTTGCTCCAGAGCAGAAGCAGCAAACCAAATACACTGGTTAGCGTCAGTGCAAAAAACACCACGAACACATGGCTCCAGGCGTACTGGAACAGATCGTCGTAGCGCCAGCTGCGGCCTTCACCGGAAGGCCAACTGGCCAGAAACGCACACACCACGTAACACAGCGGCACGCTGGTCAACAGCCAAGTGTTCGTCAGCCAGTGATTGCCATACTCCATCGCGGACACCAGGACCCAGCTGCTGATTGACATCGTCAACACGCAAAACACCAGCGTCAGCGCCAGAACCCTCGGGTTTCTGAGTTTAGGACCGAGCAATTGCAAAAACAGGCCACCCACCAACACCAGCGTCAGGCTTGCCGCCAGCACCCCCGCGCCCAAGGTCTTGAGTGATTCGAACTGCCAGAACACTAACCCTTGGCACAGGCCGGTCAGCAGGTAAAACCACAACGAACGATTCAACAGCGACATTCCAATTCCTTTTGGTGGGGTTGCGCGAGGCCGGGCAGTTTAGCCAAGCGTCCCGTGCGGTGATATCCCCACAAAGCGATTGCTCACCTACCGATGGTCATCCCACACGTTCCGTCAGCGCTGGATCACCCTTTTCCGGCATTCCCTCCTGACGCCAGCCGTGTAGAATCGCGACATTCATCGCCAGTCATCCCCCGGCGGGTTTATGAGCTCAAGCTGAAGCGCGCGGCGATCCCGCAAAGTTATCGGCAACTTCCGGACACACGGCCATTTCTGAGTGTTCCAGACGTCAATAGAAGCTCACTTCCCTTTTGATACCTGATTAGCCGCCCGGAGTGCTTCATGCCTGATTACCGCTCGAAAACATCCACCCATGGCCGCAACATGGCCGGCGCCCGCGCACTGTGGCGCGCAACGGGGATGAAAGATGACGACTTCAAAAAGCCGATCATCGCCATTGCCAACTCCTTCACCCAGTTCGTACCGGGCCACGTCCACCTCAAGGACCTGGGCCAACTGGTCGCCCGCGAAATCGAACGCGCCGGCGGTGTAGCCAAAGAATTCAACACCATCGCCGTGGATGACGGCATCGCCATGGGCCACGACGGCATGCTGTATTCGCTGCCGAGCCGCGAGATCATCGCCGACTCCGTCGAATACATGGTCAACGCTCACTGCGCCGATGCGATCGTCTGCATCTCCAACTGCGACAAGATCACCCCAGGCATGCTGATGGCTGCCCTGCGCCTGAACATCCCGGTGATCTTCGTTTCCGGCGGCCCGATGGAAGCCGGCAAGACCAAACTGGCCAGCCACGGTCTCGACCTCGTCGACGCCATGGTGATCGCCGCCGATTCCAGCGCTTCTGACGAGAAAGTCGCTGAGTACGAGCGCAGCGCCTGCCCGACCTGCGGTTCGTGCTCCGGCATGTTCACCGCCAACTCGATGAACTGCCTGGTTGAAGCCCTGGGCCTGGCATTACCGGGCAACGGTTCGACCCTCGCGACCCACAGCGACCGCGAACAGCTGTTCCTGCAGGCCGGCCGCACCATCGTCGAGCTGTGCAAGCGTTACTACGGCGACAACGATGAGTCGGTATTGCCGCGCAACATCGCTAACTTCAAGGCGTTCGAAAACGCCATGACCCTGGACATCGCCATGGGCGGTTCCACTAACACGATCCTGCACTTGCTGGCTGCGGCCCAGGAAGCCGAGATCGATTTCGACCTGCGCGACATCGACCGTCTCTCCCGTCACGTACCGCAACTGTGCAAAGTCGCGCCGAACATCCAGAAGTACCACATGGAAGACGTGCACCGCGCCGGCGGGATCTTCAGTATCCTCGGCTCGCTGGCCCGTGGCGGTCTGCTGCACACCGACCTGCCGACCGTGCACAGCAAGACCCTGGCCGAAGGCATCGCCAAGTGGGACATCACCCAGACCGACGACGAAGCGGTGCATCACTTCTTCAAGGCCGGTCCGGCGGGCATCCCGACGCAAACCGCGTTCAGCCAGTCGACCCGTTGGGAAACCCTGGACGACGATCGTGAAAACGGCTGCATCCGTAGCGTCGAACACGCTTACTCGAAAGAAGGCGGCCTGGCCGTTCTCTACGGCAACATCGCGCTGGACGGCTGCGTGGTGAAAACCGCCGGCGTCGACGAGTCGATCCACGTCTTCGAAGGTAACGCGAAGATCTTCGAAAGCCAGGACAGCGCCGTACGCGGCATCCTCGCTGACGAAGTGAAGGCCGGCGACATCGTGATCATTCGTTACGAAGGCCCTAAAGGCGGCCCGGGCATGCAGGAAATGCTGTACCCGACGTCGTACCTGAAATCCAAAGGCCTGGGCAAAGACTGTGCCCTGCTCACCGATGGCCGTTTCTCCGGCGGCACCTCGGGCCTGTCCATCGGTCACGCTTCGCCAGAAGCGGCGGCGGGTGGCGCGATTGGTCTGGTGCAGGATGGCGACAAAGTGCTGATCGACATTCCGAACCGCTCGATCAACCTGTTGATCAGCGACGAAGAAATGGCCGGCCGTCGTGCCGAGCAGGATCAGAAGGGCTGGAAGCCTGTGGAAAAACGTCCACGCAAGGTGACCACCGCACTAAAGGCCTACGCCCTGTTGGCGACCAGCGCCGACAAGGGTGCTGTGCGTAACAAGGCGATGCTCGACGGGCTCTAAGCGTCAGTCGCAGAAATAAAAATGCCCCGCCAAGTGCGGGGCATTTTTGTTGTACTCGGTTAAATGTGGGAGCGGGCTTGCTCGCGAAAGCGGTCTGACACTCAACATTGATGTTGAAAGTTCTGGCCCCTTCGCGAGCAAGCCCGCTCCCACATTTGGATCTTTGGTGCTTACTGGATTTCTTCTGGCTTCACGATCACCCAGTTCTTGTCCGCCGTGACCTGCAACCCTTCCTTGGCCTGAGCTGCGGCGTGCTTGGCCATCATGCCGTTAATCTGGGTCATGTATTTGTCTTTGCGGTTGACCCACAAGTGGATGCCGCCCTTGGCCACATCGACGCTGTGGAACAGCATGAAGCCATCGCTGGTTGGCGTATCACCGCCGACCAGCACCGGTTTTTTCCACTCATCGATGTAAGTCAGGATCGCCGCCTGCTTGCCCGCCATCCAGGTTGCCGGGGTCCACAGGTATGGAGTCAGTTCAAGGCCGAGGTTAGCCTTCTCGTCATACTTGCCCGCGGTGATCTGCTTGCGCGCCGTGGTCAGCTCGCCGGTCTTCGGGTCCTTGAGCAACAAGCTCACGCCGATCACGTTCTGCGGTTTCACGTTGTAGCCGTACTTCGGATCGGCAGCGACCATCCGCACCAGTTCTTCGGAGGCGGCGGTCATCACGTAGACCTCGATGCCGTTCTCCATCAGCTTGTTGTAGAGCTCTTTCTGGCCGGTGAAGATTTTCGGCGGGTTGACGTCGAGTTTCTTGACCACGTCGCCTTCGTAATACGTCGCCGGCACCGGTTTACCGGACGCCATCAGCTCATCGACGTAGCCTTTGAGTTCCTGGAGGGTGAAGCCGGAGAACACTTGAGCAACCCATGGATAGCAGACCATGTCGTCGACTTCGCAGAGGCGATAGTAGTAACTGAACAGGCTTTCCTTGTGGTCGGCAGTGTCTTTGAACGGCATCAGTTTCAGAGAGGGATCGAGTTTCTCGCGGGTGATCAGGCCCTTGTTTTCCATGAACGGCAGCAACGACTCTTCGAGGTCGTAGCGGTAACTGGTGTTGTCCATGTCGAACACCGCGTAGTTACCTTTGTTGGCGTTGGCGGCAATCATTGCGTCCAGCGCCTTGGCCTGATCGGCTGGCCAATGCTTCAAATCCGTGGCGAATACCTGGCCGGCAAGGCCTAGGCAGAGTGCAGCGACCAGAAATTTCGGTGCGAGCTTCATCGGCATACTTCCCTTATTAAAAGACCCTGAATCAAAGAGATCGACGCTATCAAATTAATATGACACCTCTCGTCTACCTGCGACCGCTAACGTGCCTATTGCGCCAGCTGCATCTCTGTCAGCGACACTCGCTTATTCCAAAAACGACAGTATTCAGATGTTTTTGATATTAATTCATTAGATATCAAGCTGTTAGGCTTGCCGGTTCGCGGCTGCCCCGGAAGGTAGCTGGCACAAGTCTTTATCGGAGTTCCAATGAATCTGCCGCTGATCCTCAATCTGCTGGTGTTCCTCGCCCTGCTCTTTGGCCTGGCGCAAACCCGTCACACCACCTGGAGCCTGGCGAAAAAAGTCCTGCTCGCGTTGGTGCTGGGCGTGGTGTTCGGTGTGGCTCTGCACACCGTTTACGGTGCCGGCAACCCGGTACTAAAAGCCTCGATCGGCTGGTTCGATCTGGTGGGCAACGGTTACGTGCAGTTGCTGCAAATGATCGTGATCCCGCTGGTGTTTGCCTCGATCCTCAGCGCCGTGGCCCGTCTGCACAACGCCTCGTCGCTGGGCAAGATCAGCTTCCTGACCATCAGCACGCTGTTGTTCACCACCGCCATCGCGGCGCTGATCGGTATCGGTTTGACCAACCTGTTTGGTCTGACCGCCGAAGGCCTGGTGGCCGGCACTCAGGAAATGGCGCGTCTGCAAACCATCCAGACCGACTACGCGGGCAAGGTTGCCGACCTGAATGTGCCGCAGCTGTTGCTGTCGTTCATTCCACAGAACCCGTTCGCCGACCTCGCTCGCGCGAAGCCGACCTCGATCATCAGCGTGGTGATTTTTGCTGCATTCCTTGGCGTCGCAGCGCTGCAACTGCTGAAAGATGACGTCGAAAAAGGTCAGAAAGTGATCAACGCCATCGACACCCTGCAAGCCTGGGTGATGCGTCTGGTGCGCCTGGTGATGAAGCTGACTCCGTACGGCGTATTGGCGCTGATGACCAAAGTGGTCGCCGGCTCCAACCTGCAAGACATCATCAAACTCGGCAGTTTCGTGGTGGTTTCGTACATCGGGCTGGGCCTGATGTTTGTGGTCCATGGCCTGCTGGTGTCAGCCGCAGGGATCAACCCGCTGCGCTTCTACCGCAAGATCTGGCCGGTGCTGACGTTTGCTTTCACCAGCCGCTCCAGCGCCGCGACCATTCCGCTGAGCATCGAAGCCCAGACCAGCCGTTTGGGTATTCCACAGTCCATCGCCAGTTTCGCCGCGTCGTTTGGCGCGACCATTGGCCAGAACGGTTGTGCTGGTCTGTACCCGGCGATGTTGGCGGTGATGGTTGCGCCGACTGTGGGCATCAACCCGCTGGACCCGCTGTGGATCGCGACGTTGGTGGCGATTGTGACGCTGAGTTCGGCCGGTGTGGCCGGCGTGGGCGGTGGCGCGACGTTTGCCGCGTTGATCGTGTTGCCGGCGATGGGTTTGCCGGTGTCACTGGTGGCGTTGCTGATTTCGGTTGAGCCGCTGATTGATATGGGCCGTACGGCGTTGAACGTGAGTGGTTCGATGACGGCCGGTGCGATCACCAGCCAGATCATGCAGCAGACCGATAAAGAACTGCTGGATGCGGATGAGCATTCGGAGTTGGCTCAGGCTTAAGTAGCGCCTGATAGTCCGCCTTCGCGAGCAAGCCCGCTCCCACATTGGTCCTGCGGTGTACATAGAATTTATGAACACCCGAGATCAACTGTGGGAGCGGGCTTGCTCGCGAAGCTTTTAGGCCTTTTCCCACACTTCGAAGTTGTACGCAGGCTTGTCGCCTTCAGCAGGATTCGGGGTGTTGGACACCAGTTTCCACTGGCCCGGATCAAACTCCGGAAACCACGCATCCCCTTCCGGGCTCAGCGCCACGCGCGTCAAATACAGCCGATCAGCCTGCGCCAACCCTTGCGCATACAACTGCGCGCCGCCAATCAGCATCAGCTCATCGACGCCCTGTTCCCGCGCCCATTCTTCAGCGCGAACCACTGCAGCCTCCAGCGACGGATAAACCTCCGCACCTTCCAACAGCAGATCCACCTGACGGCTGACCACGATGTTCAACCGGCCCGGCAACGGGCGACCGAGGGAATCCCAGGTCTTGCGACCCATGATGATCGGCTTGCCCAGGGTGGTGGCCTTGAAGTATTTGAAGTCCCCCGGCAAGTGCCAAGGCATGCTGTTGTCGACGCCGATCACACGGTTTTCACCGAGGGCTGCAATCAGGCTGAGGGGGAGTGATTTAGTCATGCCGGCGAGGATACCAGAGCCTCCCGTACCCCGATAAGCGCCACAGCGGTTATGCTCACCGTTCAATTGAGCGACGGGATGCCGCGTGACTGAACTGACTCCACTGCAAAACCTCTGGCTGACCGAGACGGTGCGCCTGCGTGAAGAACACGCCGGCCCCCTGGATGATCTGGAAGCCAACCGACTGGCCCGCAGCGCGGGCGGCGATCTGCCGACACGCATTCAACGCCGCGCCCTGTGGCTGGCGGACCGCGATGGACTGACCAGCGCCCTCAAACATTGGCTGCAAGGTGCGCGGCTGGCACTGTTGGTGCTGGCTGTTCTCGCCGTCGCCAGCGGCGCCGGTCTGGCGTTTGCCGCGTTGGGCGACGGACAAACTCCGGTGAATGTGTTCTGGGCCTTGGGCAGCCTGCTCGGCCTCAACCTGATTCTGTTGCTGAGCTGGGCATTGGGCCTGGTCTTCGCTGGCGAACACGGCACCACCCTCGGCCGCTTATGGTTATGGCTCAGCGAAAAACTCGCTCGCGATGCCAAAGCCGCACAACTGGCGCCGGCCCTGCTGCTCTTGCTGCAACGACAGAAACTCAATCGCTGGGCGGTCGGTGTACTGGTCAACGGTTTGTGGTTGTTGGCGATGCTCAGTGCGCTGGTGATGCTGTTGATGCTGATGGCGACCCGGCGTTACGGCTTCGTCTGGGAAACCACGCTCCTGGGCGGCGACACCTTCGTCGCCATGACCCAGGCCCTCGGTGCCCTGCCGGCCATGCTTGGTTTCAACGTACCGACGGTGGAGATGATCCGCGCCAGCGGCGATGCCGCGCTGAACATCGAAAGCGCCCGTCAGGCCTGGGCAACATGGCTGGTCGGCGTGCTGGTGGCCTACGGCGTTTTGCCGCGACTGTCGCTGGCGCTGTTTTGCCTGTGGCGCTGGAAAATCGGGCAAGCGGCATTACGTCTGGATTTGAACCTGCCCGGTTATGCCCAACTGCGCGAACGGTTGATGCCGACCAGTGAACGCCTGGGCATCAGCGACGCTGCGCCAGAGCAATTGCATCGTATTGAAAGCGGAGTCAGCGACCTGCAAAGCGATGGCGCGTTGTTGGTCGCCATCGAGCTGGACGATCAACGCCCCTGGCCGCCGCAATTACCGAAAACCGTGGGCAACGCCGGGATTCTCGACAGTCGCGAATCGCGGCACAAACTCCTCGAACAGCTGAGCCGCTTCCCCCCGGCCCGTCTGGCCATCGCTTGCGATCCGCGACGTTCGCCGGACCGCGGCAGTCTGGCACTGATCGCCGAACTGGCTCGCAGCGCCAGCGCCACCCGCGTCTGGCTGCTGCAAGCACCGCCGGGCGAAGCGCTGGATGCCGAACGGCTGGGCGACTGGCACGTGGCGTTGCAGCAGCTGGACTTGCCGTTCGCCGATTGCGCGCCATTGAACTGGCTGGAGAGCGGTCATGACTAATCCATGGAAAGCGCCCTTGAAGCTCGCGGTAGTCGGCCACACCAACGTCGGTAAAACCTCATTACTGCGCACCCTGACCCGCGATGTCGGTTTCGGTGAGGTGTCTCATCGCCCGAGCACCACACGACACGTCGAAGGCGCGCGGTTGTCGGTAGATGGCGAGCCTTTGCTCGACCTCTACGACACCCCCGGCCTGGAAGACGCGATCGCCCTGCTCGACTACCTCGAACGTCTGGAACGACCGGGTGAACGCCTGGACGGTCCGGCGCGTCTGGCGCGCTTTCTTGAGGGCAGCGAAGCCCGGCAGCGTTTCGAACAGGAAGCCAAGGTGCTGCGGCAACTGCTGACCTGCGACGCCGGTCTCTACGTGATCGACGCCCGGGAACCGGTGCTGGCCAAGTACCACGACGAACTGGAAGTGTTGGCCAGCTGCGGCAAACCGCTGCTGCCAGTATTGAATTTTGTCAGCAGCGCCAACCACCGCGAGCCGGATTGGCGCGAAGCGTTGGCACGCCTCGGCTTGCATGCACTGGTGCGTTTCGACAGCGTTGCGCCGCCGGAAGATGGCGAACGGCGACTCTATGAGAGCCTCGCGCTGTTGCTGGAAAACGCCCGCCCGCAACTGGAACGCCTGATCGCCGATCAACAAGCCCAACGCCAGGCCCGGCAACAGAGTGCGGCGCGGCTGATTGCAGAATTACTGATCGACTGCGCCGCGTGCCGGCGCAGCGTGGTCAGCGAAGCCGAGCAAGAACAGCAGGCCATCAATGAACTGCGCAAAGCGGTTCGACAACGGGAACAACGCTGCGTCGAAGCGCTGCTCAAGCTCTACGCCTTCCGTCCACAGGACGCGGCGGCCAGTGATCTGCCACTGCTCGATGGCCGCTGGGGTGACGACCTGTTCAACCCGGAAACCCTGAAACAGCTCGGCGTGCGAGTCGGTGGCGGTATCGCGGCCGGCGCGGCAGCCGGGGCCGGGGTCGATTTGTTGGTGGGCGGGCTGACCCTTGGCGCAGCGGCACTCGCCGGCGCAATTGCCGGCGGCGCCCTGCAAACCGCGCGCAGTTATGGCAGCCGCTTGCTGGGCAAGATCAAAGGCCAGCGAGAGCTGACCGTCGATGACAGCGTGCTGCGGCTATTGGCATTGCGTCAGCGGCAACTGCTGCAAGCCCTGAACCAGCGCGGGCATGCGGCGATGGACAGCATTCAGGTGGCCAAGCCCCAGGACAAGACCTGGCGCGAAGGTAAACTGCCCGAACCGTTGAACAAGGCCCGAGCGCATCCACAGTGGTCGTCGCTCAATGCGCATCCGAAGTTGAATCAGGCGGAGCGACAGGAGCAGGTGGAGGTGCTGGCGCAGCAGCTGTAAACCTTGGTGACTGAGGTGTTTGGGCTGGCCCCATCGCGAGCAAGCTCGCTCCCACATTGAAATGCGTTCGTCTGTGGGAGCGAGCCTGCTCGCGAAGGCAGCGCCTCGGTCTCGCTGCGTCAGCTACCAGCCGAGCTTCAAAAATTCTCGCACCAGCGACGCGACTCGTCGCCGATCCGTGCGATCAGCACGCCCGTCGTTGTCCACATCCGAACTCAATATCAGCTCAAAATCCCCATCATTATCAAGATCACGGGCAGCTGCTTTATAGGCAATCGTCTGCCCTGCATGAAAATGCAGTCGCACTGTTTCCGGCGTGCCATCACCGCCTGGATTTTCCGAGAAGATCCGTAAGTGGCGCTCCTCGCCTTGCCCCTCGTTGTACCAGGCACACTTCAAATACGTCTTGCCGAAGGTCTTGAGCCACCGAAGTTCAGCGTCCGTTGCCTCACGCTGTAAATGATCACTTTCAGAAAACCGGTAACGCACGATTCCATCCTGCCCTTGACCGATCGGCGCTTGGGCGATCACTTTCAAGTAACGCGTCCTCGCGCTCACTTCCATTTGAACTTCAGGTAAGTGGCGCTCAGCAACGACACCAAACCACGGTCCAGTGCATCAATATCGCCATCGTTATCCACATCAAAGTGGATCGACCAGTCCAGTGTGCCGTTGTTATCCGTGTCGTAGGCAGCCGCAGTGCGGGTCAACGTCTTGTCGGTCGGTTTCCCGTTGCCTTCGTGAAAATGCAAACGCACGGTATCCGGGCTGCCATCTTCGGCAAAATCCTCGGCGAAGATCTTCAGATAGCGTTTTGTGGAAGCACCGGGATTGAACCAGTTGAGTTTGAGACAGGCATTGGCGAAGGTTTTCAGCAGACGCTGGTCCACACTGTTTTCCCTGCCGTCATTAGTGACATCGCCCATTTTGTAATCGACGTTGCCATCGGCGTCGAAATCCAGAGCAAAGGCTTTGTTGACCAGAACATCTTCGCCTGGCGTACAAGCAGATTCATAGAACTGCAGTAACACAGAGTCTGCCAGGCCGTTGCCGATTCGATCCTGAACGGTGACTTTCAAATAGCGCATGAGCATTCCTTGCCAATTAAAGAAGCTCAAACACTAACGACTCCACCGCGTTGCGCGCCATGGCGCCAATTCGCCGCGAGGGGTAGGGAATTTCGCTAAACATTGCCCGTAGAGTGATCAGTGAACGAAGGGCATTCCCCCTGGACCAGTAGCGCCGCTGCTTTCACCTTCAGCACTTCAAGATCAATCAGCGGCACATTCATCTCCTTGGCTTGTTCATCCCACTGACGCATGCGCAAACTGACCCCACATAACGGATCGCGCTCGAACGCCTCAGCCTCGCCAACCGTCATCACACCGCCCTGATACTCCAGCGTGCGGCGACTGGCTTCACTCAAGCGCTCGTAGTACCCAGGCTCTTTCAGCGTCAGGTAACGCTTGGCCTGAACGTGATGTTCCACCAGCCGCGCCATGCGTTCGCTGAAACCTGCGCGGCGCAAATAATCCGCGCCTAACCGCTCGTGACTGACCACGCCGAAGCCGCCCATGTTCTCGGCGCTCTCTGCGCAGATATGCCCGATGTCATGGAAGAACGCGGCCAGCACCACTTCATCATCGAAACCCTCGGCCATGGCCAGTTCGGCGGCCTGGGACATGTGCTCGATCTGCGACACCGGCTCGCCGATGTAATCGCTGTCGCCAAAGCGCTCGTACAGCGCGAATACCTCGGCGATCACTTGCTCATTGCGGTCCATCAACGCTCTCCCAACAACGCCGCTACATTACGTTCAGCCATCGCCGGCCCGACGCTCATGCCGACACCGGTATGCATCAGTGCCACGCTCACACCCGGCATCGGCCGAAGGAACGAGAACGGCCCCGGTCCACGAGAACCATAGACACCCTGCCAGCGTTCCACCACTTGCACCTTGCAGCCCAGGGTGTGTTCCGCGAGCTCAATCATCCAGTTGTCCACCTGCTCGGCGTTGAACGGCGACGGGTCGCTGCCGTAATGGTGTGAGTCGCCGATGATCAATTCGCCATAAGGTGTTGGGCTGATCAGCAGGTGAATGCCGTTTTCATGCAGGTGCGGTTCGTCTCGCAGAATCTGCGCCTGCACCGCCGCCGCTTCCGGCAGATCGGCGAAGGCGCCGTAGTGCACGCAGCTCAAACCGGTGAGCAACGCGTGTTGCAGGTTGAGGTTGATTTGCGGTCGAGCGCGGAGCATTTGCAGGCGGCAGATTTGCGGGTTGAGTTCGGCGATCGGCTCGGCCAGCAGCGTCTGATAATCGTGGCCGGAACAGACGATGATCTGTTCGGCGCTGAAGGATCCGGCGGTGCTGTGCAAGCGGCCGGGCTCGATGTCGCGCGCCAAGGTGGAGAAGTGAAACGCGACGCCGAGTTCGCGGCGCAGGTAGTCGATCAGCGCTGGAATCGCTTCGCGGGAATACAGTTGCTGATCGTCCATGCCGTGCAACGCGGCGCGGTGATGGCTGAATTGGCCGCGGTACAAATCGCGCAATGCAGCGCCGCGCAGCAGGTCGACGCGGTAACCGTGTTCCACGGCGCGACCGGCGCAGAAGGCTTCCAGCAGGTGTTCTTCGGCTTCGGTGCGGGCAAACAGGTACGAGCCGTTGCGCTTGAGCTGCAAGCCGGCGAGTTGCGCCCATTGGCCCCATATTTCGCGACTGGCTTTGGCCAGCTCCAGCATCGGGCCCGGTGGCTGGCCTGTTACCAGTGCCTGACCGAAGTTGCGTACCGATGCGCCTAAAGGCGTTTCGCTGCGTTCGAAAACGGTGACTTTCAGACCGCGCCTGGCAGCGGCGTAAGCGTGGGACAGGCCGAGAATGCCGGCGCCGACGATCAGCATGTCGTTGTTGTGTGTCATGAAGATAATCCCGCTTTTTGTGGCGAGGGAGCTTGCTCCCGCTGGGGCGCGTAGCGGCCCCCCTCTCTATCTGAAAAGAAGGGGCCTGCTGCGCAGTCCAGCGGGAGCAAGCTCCCTCGCCACAAGGTGTGAGTCAGTTACTTGGCAGCCACTTTCTCGGACTTGCCGTCATAGCGTTTGCGCCACTCGGTCAGGATTTCGTCGCGATTCTTCGACGCCCAGGCGAAGTCGTTCTTGATCAATCGCTGCTCATAATCCGCCGGCAATTCAGTCTGCGGCTTGGCAATACCCGGTTGCGCGAGCACGGCGAAGTTCTCTTTATAAAGCTCCATCGCCGCTGGACTGGCAGAGAAGTCAGCCAGTTTCTTCGCGGCCTCTTCGTGCGGCGTGCCCTTGATCACAGCAGTCGCTTCGATCTCCCAGCCCAGACCTTCTTTCGGCAGGATGATGTCCAGCGGCGCGCCTTGGCGTTTCAGCTGAACGGCCGGGTATTCAAAGGAAATGCCGATCGGGAATTCACCGGCCGCCGCTAATTTGCACGGCTTGGAACCGGAGTGAACGTACTGGCCGATGTTCTGGTGCAGGTCGTCCATGTACTGCCAGCCCTGCTTCTCGCCGAAGGTTTGCAGCCAGGCACTGACGTCAAGGAAACCGGTACCGGACGAGGCCGGGTTCGGCATCACGATCTTGCCTTTGTACTCAGGCTTGGTCAGGTCCTGCCAGCTAACGGGTTTGCTCAGGCCCTGCTTTTCGGCTTCGACGGTGTTGAAGCAAATGGTCGCGGCCCAGACGTCCATGCCGACCCAGGCTGGCGGGTTGGCGGCGTCGCGGTAGTTGCCGCCGATCTTGCCCAGGTCCTTCGGCGCGTAGCTTTGCAGCATGCCTTGCTGATCGAGGATCGCCAGGCTTGAAGCCGCCAGGCCCCAGACTGCGTCAGCCTGCGGACGGGCTTTTTCAGCCAGCAGTTTGGCGGTGATGATGCCGGTGGAATCGCGCACCCACTTGATCTCGACGTCCGGGTTGGCCTTTTCGAAAGCCTCTTTATAGGTCTTCAGTTGTTCGGCTTCGAGGGCGGTGTACACCGTCAACTCGGTTTTCGCCGCGAAGGCGTTCAGGCTGAAAGCGGTGAGGACAGCAGCGGCCAGGGCCAGGGGCTTGAACATGATCTTTTCCTGTTTTTGAGTTGAGGGGCTTTCTGTTTTAGGAGCAGCGAATCAATTGCCTGGCGCGGTCTGCCGCCAGGCCTGGGAGCGGCGCAACAAACCGCGCGACGCCCAGGCCAGCAGCAGGGACACGCCCGCCGAGGTGAACAGAATCAAAGTCGACATCGCCGCCGCGCCGCCGACGTTGCCGGCATCGTCCATGTTCAGCACCGCCACCGCCGCGAGGATGGTGTCGGGGCTGTAGAGGAAGATCGCCGCCGAAACGGTGGTCATGGCCGAGACGAACAGGTAGCGCACGATGTCCAGCAGCGCCGGCAGACAGATCGGCACGGTGACGCGCAGGTAATGCCGATACAGCGGCGCCTTGAGCGACAGCGCAGCGGCTTCGAATTCGGCATCGAGTTGGCGCAGCGCGGTGGTGGCGGTCATTTGCGCGGTGGTCAAATAGTGAGCAATGGTGCAGACCACCAGCAGGGTCATGGTCCCGTAGAGCACATGCAGCGGGTTGCCGGTGAGGTTGAAGAAGAAGACGTAACCCAGGCCCAGCACCAGACCCGGCACCGCCATCGGTACGAAACTGAGCATGCGCAGTGTCAGATTCAGCCCGCGCTGACCCTTGGTTTTTTCCATCAGGTACGCGCCGGTGAAGATCAGCACGCTGCCGATCAGCGCCGTGCACAACGCCATCTTCACGCTGTTGCCGTAGGCCAGCCAGCCACCGCCCGCCGTGTCGTTGAACTGGTAATGATTGAGCGACAGCGACAGGTTGTACGGCCAGAATTTCACCAGCGACGAATACACCGCCATGCCGAACACCAGCAGCAACACCGCGCAGATCAGCAGCACGATGGCCAGGTAGCAACCGTCCCGCAGTTTCGACGGCGCCGGTTGAAAGACCTGCGCCCGGCCGCTCATGGAGTCGCCGTGACGGCGACGCAACCAGGCGTCGACCCCGAAGCTGAACAGCGCTGGCAGCAGCAGGACCATGCCGATCAACGCGCCGCGACCGAACTGTTGCTGGCCAACCACGGCTTTGTAGGCTTCCAGCGCCAGCACCTGATAATCGCCACCGACCACCACGGGCACGCCGAAGTCGGTGATGGTCAAGGTGAACACCAGGCAGAACGCCGCGAACACAGCCTGACGCGTTGCCGGCCAAGTGATGCTGCGAAAGGCCTTCGCCGGACTCGCGCCCATGCTGGAGGCAGCATCGAAGAGTCGCGCATCCGCCAGGGACAGCGCCGACAGTAAAATCATCAACGCGTGTGGGAAGGTGTAGATGACCTCGCCCAGAACAATGCCCCAGAAGCCGTAGATATTGTCCGAGAGCAAACCGCGCAGCATGCCTTGGTTGCCGAACAGATAAACCAGCGCAATACCCGGCAACATCGACGGCGCCATCAGCGGCAACAGCGACATGCCGCGCCAAATGCCTTTGCCTGGAATCAATGTGCGTTGCAGCGCGTAGGCAAACAGGTAGGCCAGCGGTACGACAATCGCTGCGACGCTGAGGGAAACCTTCAGGCTGTTGCCCAGCAACCAATGGAAATTGGCACTGGTCACCAGTTCACGGGCGGCCACCAGACCGCCGCCCTGCCCGGCTTCCGAGCTGAAGCCGCGCCAGAAGATCGCCAGCAACGGCATCAGTACCGCAACGCCGAGCAACACCAGCAAAAGGACTTTGCCTCCGACCACGAACACCCGATCGCCGATTTCGGCACGGGAGGTCTGCCGAACCTGCTTGTGCGGTATCGGCAGCGCGAGGTTCGCGCTCATCAGGCAAACACCTGCAGGCTGCGTGGTGGCAAGGCGACCATGATCTGTTGCGCGCCGAGGCGTGGCATGGCTTCCGGCGCGAGCTCGGCCAGCAATGCGTGGCCTGGCAGTTGGTCGAGTTCAAAGCTCATACGGCAGCGGTTGCCGAGGAAGGTGATTTCGCGAACCTTGGCCGGGAACAGGTTTTCTTCGTGCACGGGCGGGTTGACGTTGATCGCTTCCGGGCGGCAGAACAAACGTCCGGACGCGGTTTTGGCGCTGCCGTCGGCCAGGCGCATGTTCATACCGCCGACCTGGGCATGGCTGTCGCTGCTGCGCTGGAATGGCAGCCAGTTGCCCTGACCGACGAATTCCGCCACAAACGGTGTGGCCGGGCGGTCGTAGATTTCCTGCGGCGTAGCGTATTGCTCGACCTTGCCGTTGTTCATCACGGCGATCCGGTCGGCCATCAGCATGGCTTCGTCCTGATTGTGCGTGACCATGAGGGTGGTGATGCCGAGGTTGCGCTGCAGTTGGCGCAATTCGGTGCACAGATGCTCGCGGACCCGGGCGTCGAGCGCCGACATCGGTTCGTCCAGCAGCAGCAACGAAGGCGCCGGCGCCAAGGCCCGAGCCAGTGCGACGCGCTGCTGTTGGCCGCCGGACAATTGGCCGGGGTACTTTTTCTCACTGCCGATCAGGCCGACCAGTTCCAGCATCTGACCGACACGCTTGCGCACTTCATCGCGACCACTGCCGGCGAGGCCGTAGGCGATGTTCGCTTCGACGGTGAGATTGGGAAACAGCGCGTAGGACTGAAACAGAATGCCATAGTCCCGAGCCTGAGGCGCCAGGTGGGAAACGTCGCGATCGCCGAGGTACAACTCGCCGCTGTCCTGCTTCTCAAGACCGGCGATGCAGCGCAGCAAGGTGGTTTTTCCGCAGCCCGACGGACCGAGCAAACACACCAGTTCGCCGGCCGCCACGTCGAGGGAAACGTTATCCAGCGCGGTGAAGGCGCCGAAGCGTTTCTGCACGCCACGCACTTTCATCGGGGCGCCGGGGTTGGTCAGGGCAGTTGCGATCGAGTGGTTCATGGACAGACCTCATCAAGCAGATGAAGGCCATCCTGGACTTGTAATGCGTCCGTCATGTGGCAGTGAGGCAAAAACGGCTGATAGTGGTATTCAGGGATTTTGGTTGGATGGAACGAACAATGAATAACCTGTGGCGAGGGAGCTTGCTCCCGTTGGGCTGCGAAGCGGCCCCTCTCTCTACCTGAAAAGAAGGGGCCTGCTGCGCAGTCCAGCGGGAGCAAGCTCCCTCGCCACAGGGATCTATGCGGGGGCCATTTCCTGCGCCAACCCCAGAAACGCCGCCGGCAGCCGCGCGCCTTTTCGCTCCTTGAGGCAGTACAAATACTCGGGAATCTGCGGCGCATTCTCGATGGTCAGCACGCGCAGTTGCGGATCATGCGGCACTTCCTGACGGGCAATGATGCTGATGCCGATGTTGCGCAGCACCGCCTCACGGATCGACTCACGGCTGCCAATCTCCAGTAGCGGCCCGAAACTCACCCCGGCGCTGGCCAGCAATTCCTCGGTCAGACGTCGAGTGGTCGAGCCCGACTCGCGCATCAATAGCGTATGCCCGGCCAATGCACTCAGAGGAACATGCTCGTGGACCGCCAGCGGATGATTGCGATGCACCGCCAGCACCAGCGGATCGCTGCCGAGCACCCGGCGAATCAGCCGCGCATCCTCCAGTAACTGCGAAGACGCAGCGATATCGACCCGGTAATCCTCCAGCGCTTCAAGCACCTGCTGGGAGTTGCCGATTTCCACCGACACTTCCACCTGCGGCAAGCGCTCGCGAAAGGTCTTCACCAGATCGAGGATGTAGTACGGAGCGGTAGCGGCGATGCGCAACGTGCCTTGGACCTGACCGCTGTTACGCAGGAAAAACTCAATGTCGGCTTCCTGCTGCAACAGCGCCTTGACCATCGGCAGCAACCGCGCGCCTTCATCGCTGACGCTGAGGCGGCGGCCGCCACGGTAGAACAATTCAACCGAGTACTGACTTTCCAGATTGCGAATCTGCGTGGTCACCGTGGGTTGGCTCAGACCGAGTTTTTTCGCCGCCAAAGTGATGCTGCCCAAGCGGGCCACCATGTAAAACGCCTTCAGCTCGGCACTCAGCACACCCTTTCCTCATCGCTTATTTGCGCAACAGGCGCAAACCGTTGAACACCACCAACAGGCTCACGCCCATGTCGGCGAACACCGCCATCCACATGGTGGCGATCCCGGCGAAGGTTACCCCAAGAAAGATCGCTTTGATGACCAATGCCAGGGCAATGTTCTGTTTGAGGATGCTCGAGGTTTGCCGGGACAGCCGGATGAAGGTCGGAATCTTGCGCAGATCATCGTCCATCAGGGCGACATCGGCGGTCTCAATGGCGGTATCGGTGCCCGCCGCCGCCATGGCAAAACCGATCTCGGCTCGCGCCAGCGCCGGAGCATCGTTGATGCCGTCGCCGACCATGCCGACGTTATGGCCCCGTGCATAAAGGGCGTCGATGGCTTGCAGTTTGTCGGTCGGCAGCAGATCGCCCTTTGCCTCGTCGATGCCGACTTGCGCGGCAATCGCCTGAGCGGTGTGGACGTTGTCACCGGTGAGCATCAGGGTTTTGATGCCCAGCTCGTGCAGTTGCTGGATCGCCTCGCGGCTGGACTCTTTCACGGTGTCGGCCACGGCGAACAGCGCCAGCGGGCCGGATTTGTCGAGCAGCAGCACCACGGACTTGCCCTGTTTCTCCAGCGCGAACAGCTTTTCCTCCAGTTCGGGTGAGCACAGGTTCAGTTCTTCCACTAAACGGTGATTACCCAAGTGGTAAACCTGACCGTTAATTTCGCCGCGCACACCGCGACCGGCCAGCGCCTCAAAGTTATCCACAGTCAGCGGTGCGAGTTGTTTATCCACAGCCGCGTTGGCGATGGCCAACGACACCGGGTGATCAGAGCGACCGGCCAGCGCTGCCGCAATCGCCGGAGCTGATGCGTCAGCGTTTGGATCAAGCGACAGGTAATCGGTCTGCACCGGTTTGCCGTGCGTGATCGTGCCGGTCTTGTCCAAGGCCAGGTAATCGAGCTTGTAACCGCCCTCCAGATAGACGCCGCCCTTCACCAGAATGCCTTTGCGCGCCGCCGCTGCGAGGCCGCTGACGATGGTCACTGGCGTAGAAATTACCAGCGCACATGGGCACGCAACTACCAACAACACCAGCGCCCGGTAGATCCAGTCGAACCACAACGCGCCCATAAACAGTGGCGGAATCACCGCCACTGCGAGCGCGAGGATAAACACTGCGGGCGTATAGATTTTCGAGAAACTGTCGACGAAACGCTGGGTCGGCGCCCGCGCGCCCTGGGCCTGTTCCACGGCGTGGATGATTCGCGCCAGGGTCGAGTTGTTGGCCTCTGCGGTTACCGAGTACTCCAGGGAACCGGCCTGGTTGATGGTGCCGGCGAAGACTTTGTCACCGACAGTCTTCTCAACCGGCAGGCTTTCACCGGTGATCGGCGCCTGATCGATGGTTGAACTGCCCGAAACCACTTCACCGTCCAGACCAATCCGCTCACCGGGACGCACTCGAACACGTGCGCCCAGCTCGATGGTTTTAACGTCCTGAGCGATCCAACGACCGTCGGCCTGCTGCACTGTGGCCTGTTCCGGGGTCATCTGCATCAGGCCGCCGATGGCGTTGCGCGCCCGGTCCAGAGACTTGGCCTCGATCAACTCGGCCACGGTGAACAGGAACATCACCATCGCCGCTTCCGGCCACTGGCCGATAAGGATCGCGCCGGTCACCGCGATGCTCATCAGCGCGTTGATGTTCAGGTTGAGGTTTTTAAGCGCGATCCAGCCCTTTTTATAGGTGCCGAGGCCGCCGCTGAGGATCGAGATCAACGCAATGACCGCCACAACCCAGTTCGGCGCGGCGCTGGTGAAGTGGATCACTTCGGCGGCGAGTGCGCCGATACCGGACAGAGCCAAGGGCCACCAGGGCTTTTTCTCGGGGACCGGTGCTGACGGTTCAGCGCCCTGCTCCAGCGGCTCGGCCTGCATGCCGAGGGACTTGATGGCGTCGATGATCGGCGCGGTGCTCGGCAAGTCATGGGTGACGCCCAACACGCGGTTGATGAGGTTGAATTCCAGTTGCTGCACGCCCACGAGTTTGCCGAGTTTGTTCTCGATCAGCGTCTGCTCGGTCGGGCAATCCATGGCGTCGATGCGGAAACTGCTCAGCCGCGCGCCAGCCGTTGGGGTTTCGCTGAGTCTGATCAGCGACGGCGCCGCCACTTTTGAGGAACAGCAGGAATCCCCATGGCCGCCGTGGTCATGCTTCTTCTGCACAGGCTGCAGCTTGTGATCGTGATCATGCCCGTCTTCGGGTTTGTGCGTGTGAAGGGAATCGCTCATTGGGTCGCGTCCGGAAAGGTGCCTGTTGCCAAGTAAAGACCCTGTAGCCACTATAGGGTCAAGCACCTATTTGGAGATTGCCGTCATGAAAATCGGAGAACTGGCCAAACTCACTGACTGCGCCGTGGAAACCATCCGCTACTACGAGCGCGAAAACCTGCTGCCGGAGCCGGCCCGCAGCGACGGCAACTACCGCGTCTACACCCAGGCTCATGCCGAGCGCCTGACTTTCATCCGCAACTGCCGCACCCTCGACATGACACTGGAAGAAATCCGCAGCCTGCTGGCCCTGCGCGACAGTCCGCAGGATCAGTGCGAAAGCGTGAATGCGCTAATCGACGAACACATTCATCACGTCAAGGCGCGGATCGATGGGTTGATGGCGTTGCAGACACAACTGCTCGACCTGCGCCAACGTTGCAGCGAAGGGCCGGATATTGATCAGTGCGGGATTTTGCAGCGGTTGGAGGTCAGCGGCGGGGTTGTGGCGACGGAGGTTGAGCATTCCCATGTTGGCCGCAGTCACGGGCATTAAGAACGCCACAAAACCCTGTGGGAGCGGGCTTGCTCGTGAATGCGGTGTGTCAGACAACATCTCTGTCGACTGACACTCCCTCTTCGCGAGCAAGCCCGCTCCCACATTTGGTCGGTGTTGAGGGCTAGACCGCCATCGGCGCGGTCATTGGGGCGTGGTGCTCGTAGCCTTCCAGCGAGAAATCGCTCGGCTCGATCAACTCCAGCCACTCCGGCTGATACACACCGGTCTTGGCAAACTCCGGCACACGATCACTAATCACCAGTTTCGGCATCGGGAACGGCTCGCGCTTGAGCTGTTCATTCAGCATGTCCAAATGGTTTTCATAGACGTGGGCATCACCGATGAAATAGGTGAACCAGCGCGGCGTGTAGCCGGTCAGGCGACCGATCAGGCTCAGCAGTGCGGCGCCTTCGGTGAGGTTGAACGGCGTGCCCAGGCCCAGGTCGTTGGAGCGGATGTAGAGGGTCAGGGAGATTTCCTTGGTCTCGACATTCGGGTGGAACTGGTACAGCAAGTGGCACGGCGGCAGGGCCATTTCGTCGAGCTGGGCGACGTTCCAGCCGTGGAACAGGATGCGGCGGCTGCCCGGGTCTTTGATGATGGTGTCGACGCACTGGCGGATCTGGTCGATCGCCTTGTACAGCACCACGTAGGCCTGACCGTTTTCTTCGCCTTCAGCAATCTGACGATAACCTTGGCTCAGGGTCTGCTCGATGGCGGCCTGGTTGCTGACCGGGATCTGCTTGTACGCCGGCCATTTGCGCCATTGCACGCCGTAGATCTCGCCGAGGTCGTCTTCGCCCTGACGGAACGGGTTGGCCAGCCACTGGGCGTTTTCGTTGGCGTTCTGATCCCAGACCTTGCAGCCCAGCGCACGGAATTCGGCGGCGTTGTTCACCCCGCGCAGAAAACCACACATCTCGCCGATGGCCGATTTGAAGGCCATCTTGCGCGTGGTGATCGCCGGGAAACCTTCCTTCAGGTCATACCGCAGCATCGCGCCAGGGAAGCTGATGGTGTTCACGCCGGTGCGGTTGGCCTGTTTGGTGCCGCTCTTGATGACGTGGGCGACCAGTTCGAGATATTGCTTCATGAGTTACCTGTGTCCTTGAACCCGGGACCGTCGCCCCGGGGTTCGAATTTATACGGCCGCCGCCGGAGCCGCCGGTGCACGGTGATACGCCAGCCAGATCAGGTACAGACCGCCGACGATCATCGGTACGCACAGTACCTGACCCATGGTCAGCCAGTTCCAGGCCAGATAGCCCAGTTGCGCGTCCGGCACGCGGACGAATTCGACGATGAAACGGAAGATGCCATAGAACAGCGCGAACATCCCGGACACCGCCATGGTCGGCCGTGGCTTGCGCGAGAACAACCAGAGAATGGCGAACAGCGCCACGCCTTCGAGGGCGAACTGGTACAGCTGCGACGGGTGACGCGCCAGTTGCGCCGGATCGGTCGGGAAGACCATCGCCCACGGCACATCGGTGGCCTTGCCCCACAACTCGGCGTTGATGAAGTTGCCGATACGTCCGGCGCCCAGACCGATCGGCACCATCGGTGCGACGAAGTCCATCAGCTGGAAGAACGACTTGCCGTTCTTTTTACCGAACCACAACGCGGCCAACATCACGCCGATGAACCCGCCGTGGAACGACATGCCGCCCTTCCACACTTCAAAGATCAACAGCGGGTTGGCGAGGTAAGCACTCAGATCATAGAACAGCACATAGCCCAAGCGGCCGCCGAGAATGACCCCCATCGACATCCAGAACACCATGTCGGAGAGTTTCTCTTTACTCCAGGTCGGGTCGAAGCGGTTCAACCGGCGCGATGCCAGCAGCCAGGCGCCGCCGATGCCGATCAGGTACATCAAGCCGTACCAGTGGATTTTCAGCGGACCGATGGCCAATGCCACCGGGTCGATCTGCGGGTAAGGCAGCATTGCGACTCCTTGTTAGAGTTGAAACTTTCAAAATTCCCGGGCGACGCTGTCACGTCAGGATTAAGTCAGGATTGCGGTACACGTCAGAGCAAGAAGTTCAGGCCCACGCAGAACAGCAAAGCGGCGAACAGTCTCTTCAGCAACTTCGGCGACAGGCTGTGGGCCAGTCGTGCACCGAGGCGGGCGAAGAACATGCTGGTCAGGGCGATCCCCAGCAACGCCGGCAAATAAACAAAACCGAGACTATGGGCCGGCAGCAATGGATCGTGCCAGCCCAGAATCATGAAAAATAATGCACTGGACAAGGCAATCGGCAGGCCGCAGGCGGATGAAGTCGCCACCGCTTGCTGCATCGGTACGCTGCGCCAGGTCAGGAACGGCACCGTCAGCGAGCCACCGCCAATCCCAAAAATCGCCGAGGCCCAGCCAATCACACTGCCGGCCACGGTCAGACCGACTTTACCCGGCACCGTTCGGCTGGCCTTGGGTTTGAAATCCAGCGCCAGTTGCGCGGCGATGACCAAGGCGAAGACACCAATGATTTTCTGCAGGTTGGGCCCGGAGATCGCTTCAGCCGTCAGCGCGCCGAAACCGGCACCAATGAGAATACCGAGGGTCATCCAGGCAAAAATCGGCCAACGCACAGCACCGCGACGGTGATGTTCGCGAATCGCATTGACCGAGGTAAATATGATTGTCGCCAGGGACGTGCCGACCGCCAGGTGCGTGAGGATCGACGGATCGAACCCTTGCAGCTTGAAACTGTAAACCAGCACCGGAACGATAATGATCCCGCCGCCGACCCCGAACAGCCCGGCCAGCACACCTGCACAGGCGCCGAGCGCCAGATAGAGCAGAAATTCCATGCGCATCCCCAAATGAGAGCGGCATGGTAACGGATGCATGGCCTCAAGCTCCACTGGATGGCGATGGATACCCACACGATGACTGAGTAGAGTGGGCAGAAAACACACAAGGACTACCTTATGTGCCTGATTGTTTTCGCCTGGCGACCGGGTCACGCCCAGCCGCTGATCGTGGCGGCCAACCGCGACGAATTCTATGCCCGGCCCAGCCTGCCTCTGGCGCAATGGCCCGAAGCACCGCACGTCCATGCCGGTCGCGATCTGGAGGCGGGAGGCACCTGGCTCGGTGTTGGCGCCAATGGGCGCTTCGCCGCGCTCACCAACATCCGCGATCCGCATCAGCCGCCCGCACGCAAGTCGCGAGGTGAACTGGTGGCGCGATTCCTGACCGGCGACATGTCGATAGATGACTACTTGGCGGACGTTGTCGGACGTTCGCTGGAATATGCCGGATTTAACCTGCTGGTCGGCAATGCCAACGAACTGTGGCACTTCAATGCCCGGGAGACTGAGCCGGTGATGCTGCCACCGGGAGTTTATGGTTTGTCGAATGCGGGGCTGGATACGCCGTGGCCGAAACTGCTCAAGGCACGGGCAGCGCTGGAGGAGGTGCTGGACGATCCGCAACCCCAGGCTTTATTAGCGTTGCTGAATGATCCGCAGACGGCGCCATTTGCCGAACTGCCGGATACCGGGGTCGGGTTGGCGACCGAGACGTTGCTGTCGAGTGTGTTTATTGCCAGTCCGACTTATGGGACGCGAGCGAGTACGGCGTTGATTGTTCAGGCGGATGGGACGCGGTGGATGGTTGAGCGGAGTTTTGGACCGTATGGCGGGCATTTGGGGGAGGTAGAGGTGCGGGTTTAGATTGTGAGGTGTCAGTTGGAACCACCCCTCACCCTAACCCTCTCCCCAGGGGGTAGAGGGGACTGACCGAGTTGTTTTTTTGATATTTTGCGACCGAGGAAATTGAGTCGAACTCAGGGTTTGAACAGCATGGAGATCGGCTCCCTTTCCCCCCTCTCCCCCCTGGGGAGAGGGCTGGGGTGAGGGGTGGCTTCTGAATCCACCGCAGGTTTAGAGGGTCTTCGCCGAAGCCGGATTAATCATCCGCGCCAACCCAAGGTTCTTCAGCGCCAGTTGCAGCGAGCTGTGGATAACTTGCGGGTTGTCGATGGTCATCAGCTCGGCGAGCAATTCCCTGGCCTTGCTCAGGTTGATCTGACGCAACATCCACTTCACTTTCGGCAAGTTGGTGGCGTTCATCGACAGGCTGTCGAAGCCCATCGCCATCAACAGCACCGCCGCCGCCGGGTCACCGGCCATCTCACCGCAGATACTCACTGGCTTGCCTTCGGCATGAGCATCACGCACCACGCTCTGAAGGGCTTGCAGCACCGCTGGGTGCAGGTAGTCGTAGAGGTCGGCTACCCGCGGGTTGTTTCGATCCACCGCCAACAGGTACTGGGTCAGGTCGTTGGAGCCAACCGACAGGAAGTCCACTTGCCGCGCCAGTTCCTTGGTTTGATAAACCGCCGCCGGAATTTCGATCATCACGCCGATCGGCGGCATAGGCACGTCGCAGCCTTCGTCGCGGACTTCGCCCCAGGCCCGGTGAATCAGGTGCAGGGCTTCTTCCAGCTCGTGGGTGCCGGAGATCATCGGCAGCAGGATCCGCAGATTGTTCAAGCCTTCGCTGGCCTTGAGCATGGCGCGGGTCTGGACCAGGAAGATTTCCGGGTGGTCGAGGGTGACGCGAATACCGCGCCAGCCGAGGAACGGGTTGTCTTCCTTGATCGGGAAGTACGACAGCGACTTGTCGCCGCCGATGTCCAGGCTGCGCATGGTCACCGGTTGCGGGTGGAACGCGGCGAGCTGCTCGCGATAGATCGCCAGTTGCTCTTTTTCACTCGGGAAACGCTGGTTGATCATGAACGGCACTTCGGTGCGGTACAGACCAACACCCTCAGCGCCACGCTTCTGCGCCCGCGCCACATCCGCCAGCAGGCCGGTGTTGACCCACAGCGGCATGCGGTGGCCATCGAGGGTCACGCACGGCAAGTCCCGCAGTGCATCCAGCCCGAGGGCCAGTTGCTTCTCTTCCTCGACCACTTCGGCGAACTGCTTGCGCAACACTTCGCTGGGGTTGGTGTAGACCTCGCCGTGGTAGCCATCGACGATCATCTGGATGCCGTCGACCTTGGAATACGGCAGGTCGACCAGGCCCATCACCGTCGGGATACCCATGGCTCGCGCCAGGATCGCCACGTGGGAGTTGCCGGAACCGAGTACCGACACCAGACCGACCAGCTTGCCTTCCGGCACCTCGCCGAGCATTGCCGGCGTCAGTTCTTCGCTGATCAGGATGGTGTTGTCGGGGTAAACCAGGGTCTGTTGACGCTCTTCCTGCAGATAAGCCAGCAAGCGCCGACCAAGGTCTTTGACGTCGGAGGCGCGCTCACGCAGGTAGGCGTCGTCCATCAATTCGAAACGGTTGACGTGTTCGGTAACCACCTGACGCAACGCGCCCTGGGCCCACTGACCGGTCTTGATCACGGTGGTGATTTCGCTGCCGAGCGAGGCATCGTCGAGCATCATCAAGTAGACATCGAACAGCGCGCGCTCTTCCGGGCGCAACTGGTTCGCCAGCTTGGCCGACAAGGCGCGCATGTCGGCGCGCACGCCTTCGATGGCGGTCTTGAACAACCCAAGTTCGGCGGTGATGTCGGTGATGGTCTTGTCGGGCACCACATCCAGATCGGCCGGCGGCAGCATGACCACCGCAGTACCGACCGCCGCACCCGGCGAACCCGGTACGCCGATGAACTTGGCTTCCTGAATGCCCTTGCCCTGACGCCCCAGGCCCCGGATCGAACCGGTGGCTTCGGCGTGGGCGATAACGCCGGCAAGCTGCGCGCTCATGGTCACGAGGAAGGCTTCTTCACCCTCATCGAACTGCCGACGTTCTTTTTGCTGAATGACCAACACGCCGACGACGCGGCGGTGGTGAATGATCGGCGCCCCGAGGAATGAGGCGTAGCGCTCTTCACCGGTCTCGGCGAAGTAGCGGTAGCGCGGGTGATCCGCGGCATTTTCGAGGTTCAGGGGTTCTTCACGCGTGCCGACCAGGCCAACCAGACCTTCGTTGGGTGCCATGCTGACTTTGCCGATCGAGCGCTTGTTCAAGCCCTCGGTGGCCATCAGCACGAAGCGGTTGGTCTCAGGGTCAAGCAGATAGACCGAGCAGACCTGGCTGCCCATGGCCTCTTTGACGCGCAACACAATAATCCCCAACGCCGCCTTGAGATCCTTGGCGGAGTTAACTTCCTGGACGATCTTGCGCAGCGTATTGAGCATGGCTCGGGGTCGAACTCCGTCGTCAGTCGCGCGATAAAAGGCGCGGGGCAAGCTCTTTGAGAGCGCGTCGATACACTTCGCGCTTGAATGTCACCACCTGGCCCAACGGATACCAATAACTGACCCAGCGCCAGCCATCGAATTCCGGTTTACCGGTCAAATCCATCCGCACCCGCTGCTCGTTGGAGACCAGGCGCAGGAGAAACCATTTCTGTTTCTGGCCGATGCACAGCGGTTGGCTGTGCGTGCGGACCAGACGTTGCGGCAAACGATAGCGCAACCAGCCCCGGGTGCAGGCGAGAATTTCAACATCTTCGCGCTCAAGACCCACTTCTTCGTTCAACTCGCGATACAAGGCGTCTTCCGGCGTCTCCTGGGGGTTGATCCCGCCCTGTGGAAACTGCCAGGCATCTTGATTGATACGGCGAGCCCATAGCACCTGTCCGGCATCATTCGTGAGAATGATCCCGACATTGGGGCGGAAACCATCGGGGTCGATCACGGCAACAACCTCGCAAACGCATGTCGCCGCATTGTTCCACAAAGGTTGTGATAGCAGCAACGAGCCGGTCTACCTTATGTGCACTCTTGTGAAAAGTCCGTATTCTGGACGCCTTTCTACAGACTTTTCAGCGAGTAACTGCAATGCGGCTGGCTTTATTCGACTTGGACAACACGCTCTTGGGCGGTGACAGTGACCACGCCTGGGGCGATTACCTGTGCGAACGCGGCTTCCTCGACGCCGTCGCCTACAAGGCGCGCAACGATGAGTTCTATCAGGATTACCTGGCCGGCAAGCTGGATAACGATGCCTACCTGAACTTTTGCCTGGAAGTCCTCGGCCGCACCGAGATGGCCACGCTGGATCAATGGCATCTGGATTACATGCGCGATTGCATTGAGCCGATCGTGTTGCCCAAGGGTCTCGAACTGCTGGCCAAGCACCGCGAGGCCGGAGACAAACTGGTGATCATCACCGCGACCAACCGTTTTGTTACCGGGCCGATTGCCCAGCGTCTGGGCGTCGAAACCCTGATCGCCACGGAATGTGAAATGGTTGATGGCCGCTACACCGGGCGCAGCACCGACGTCCCGTGCTTCCGTGAAGGCAAGGTGACGCGGTTGAATCGCTGGCTGGAAGAGACCGGGTATTCGTTGGAGGACAGCTATTTCTACAGCGACTCGATGAATGATTTTCCGCTGCTGGAGCGGGTGACGCATCCGGTTGCAGTCGATCCGGACCCGAATTTGCGCGCCGAAGCCGAGAAGCGTGGCTGGCCGGTGATGTCTCTGCGCGACTGATATCGCCTGTAGCAGCTGCCGAGGTACGAGGCTGCGTTGGGCTGCGCAGCGCCCCCGGGGGCGGTCCTGCGGACACGCAACGCAGCCTCGTACCTCGGCAGCTGCTAAAGATTCCGCGCTAAACCGGCTTGGCGCCCATCAACCCCGCAATGGCGATAAAACAAACGAAGCTGAACAGTGCGAGGGCGAAAGTGAACTTGCCGTTGCCACCCGGAACAGTGCGCAACTTGTTAAGCCGCACCAGCAACCAGAACCAGCCCAACGCCGCGACGGTGTAAAGCACGCTGGACGCCAGCAACCACGTCTGCCCCAGCGGCCAGCCCACCAGATGCACCATCCACCAGCCGGTAAACGGCATGCTCAGCAGCGCCAGCCCCATGACCAGCCAGATAAACACCCGCGACCGCTGCAACGTACGCGCGTGAGCCGTTGCGTCACCATTACGGCGCGTGCGCCAGACCCAGATCGCCAGACCCAGTGCGCTGACCAGCAGCAACACCGTCGCCACCATATGAGCGACTTTCAGGGCGGTTAACGTTTCCATTGTTCGATTTCCTTATGGTCTGGCCATCAGCGTAGCCGCTCAGCCGAGAAACAGCTGATAGGCCGGGTTGTCACTTTCGTCCCAATACGGGTAGCCGATTTCTTCCAGCGCTGCGGGCACCAGGTGGCGTTCATCGTGAGGCACTTGCAGGCCCGCGACCACACGACCATCCGCCGCGCCATGGTTGCGGTAGTGGAACATCGAGATGTTCCAGCGCCCGCCGAGCTTGTTGAGGAAGTTGAACAGCGCGCCCGGGCGCTCCGGGAATTCGAAGCGCAGAATCACTTCATCAACCACATGAGCCGCACGGCCGCCGACCATGTGGCGGATGTGCAACTTGGCCAATTCGTTGTCGGTCAGATCGAGCACCGGGAAACCCTGCTCGGTCAGGCTGGCCAGCAGCGCACTGCGCGGGTCGTTTTCCGGGTGCGTCTGCACGCCAACAAAGATGTGCGCCTCGCTACCGGTGTTGTAGCGGTAGTTGAATTCGGTGATCTGGCGCTTGCCGATGGCTTCACAGAACGCCTTGAAGCTGCCCGGCTTCTCGGGAATCGTCACGGCGATGATCGCTTCGCGGCCCTCGCCCAGTTCAGCGCGCTCGGCGACGTGGCGCAGGCGGTCGAAGTTGACGTTGGCGCCGGAGTCGATGGCTACAAAGGTGTGACCGGTGACGCCGCGTTGCTCGACGTATTTCTTGATCCCGGCCACGCCCAAGGCGCCAGCAGGTTCGGTGATCGAGCGGGTATCGTCGTAGATGTCCTTGATCGCCGCACAGATTTCATCGGTGCTGACGGTGATCACTTCATCGACATAGTCTTTGCAGATATCAAAAGTGTGCTGACCAATCTGCGCCACTGCGACGCCATCGGCGAAGAGGCCCACGGTCGGCAGGATCACGCGTTCGCCAGCGGCCATGGCGGCTTGCAGGCAGTTGGAATCGTCCGGCTCGACGCCGATGATTTTGATTTCAGGCCGCAAGTACTTCACGTACGCCGCGATCCCGGCGATCAATCCACCACCGCCCACCGGGACGAAGATCGCGTCCAGACGGCCAGGGTGCTGGCGCAGAATCTCCATTGCCACCGTGCCCTGCCCGGCAATGGTGTGGGGATCGTCGTAAGGGTGAATGTAGACGTAGCCTTTTTCGTCGACCAGTTTCAGCGAGTAGGCCAGGGCTTCCGGGAACGAATCCCCGTGCAGCACCACTTTGCCGCCACGAGAACGCACGCCTTCGACTTTGATTTCCGGGGTGGTCTTGGGCATCACGATGGTCGCTTTCACGCCCAACACTTTCGCCGCCAGGGCCAGGCCTTGCGCGTGGTTGCCCGCAGAAGCGGTAACGACACCGCGAGCACGCTCTTCATCGGAAAGCTGGGTGAGCTTGTTGTAGGCGCCACGAATCTTGAACGAGAACACCGGCTGCAAGTCTTCGCGCTTGAGCCAAATGTTGTTGCCCAGCCGCTCGGAGAGCTGGCGGGCAGTCTGCAATGGGGTTTCTACGGCAACGTCATAAACGCGCGAGGTGAGGATCTTTTTGACGTACTGTTCGAGCATCGGAAAGCATCACTGAGCGGGTTGGGCAGGGCCAAGGAGTCTAACCCGGCTTTCGGGCGGGCGACCACACGAATCAAGAGGTTTTAGCCCGGCATGGGGCTATAATGCCGGCCTTTCCGTTCTCCCCTTGCCCGCTTCGGAGCCCGCATGACCCAGGATCAACTCAAACAGGCAGTGGCTCAGGCCGCCGTCGACTTCATCCTTCCGAAACTCGACGACAAGAGCATCGTCGGGGTCGGCACCGGCTCCACCGCCAACTGCTTCATCGACGCACTGGCCAAGCACAAAGGCGCGTTCGACGGCGCGGTCGCCAGTTCCGAAGCCACCGCTGCCCGCCTCAAGGGCCACGGCATTCCGGTGTATGAGCTGAACACCGTCAGCGACCTGGAGTTCTACGTCGACGGCGCCGACGAAAGCGACGAGCACCTGAACCTGATCAAGGGCGGCGGCGCAGCCCTGACCCGCGAGAAGATTGTGGCGGCCGTGGCCAAGACCTTCATCTGCATCGCCGACGCCAGCAAACTGGTGCCGGTACTCGGCGCGTTCCCGCTGCCGGTGGAAGTGATCCCGATGGCCCGCAGCCACGTGGCCCGCGAACTGGTGAAGCTGGGCGGCGACCCGGTTTACCGTGAAGGCGTGCTGACCGACAACGGCAACATCATACTCGACGTGTTCAACATGCAGATCACCAACCCGGTGGAGCTGGAGACGCAGATCAACGCCATCGTCGGCGTGGTCACCAATGGGCTGTTCGCGGCACGTCCGGCGGATTTGCTGCTGCTGGGCACCAGCGAAGGCGTGAAAACCCTGCGCGCCCAATAATCAGACACGCAGATAAACCTGTGGGAGCGAGCCTGCTCGCGATAGCGGTCTTTCAGTCAACATCTCTATCGACTGACACGGCCTCATCGCGAGCAAGCCCGCTCCCACATTGGTTTTGGGGCGTTTGTCAGGGTTGTGCTGGTTTTTTGAAGATGTAGAACAGGTTCGGCTCGCTCACCAGGTACATCGTGCCGTCGTCATCCATGGCGATCCCTTCCGCTTGTGGCACTGTCTTCTGCAACCCCTGACGCCCCTTGCTCAGTGACAGGGTGCTCAGCGGTCGCCCGCCCACATCCAGTTCCAGAATCAGTCGGGATTCATCCGACAACGCCAGCAAATGGCCGCTGCGCTCGTCGTATTGCAGGCTCGACAGGTCCGTCACGAACATCCCGGCATCGCGCTTGGGGTTGTTCACTACGTGCACTGCGTAGGATTTTTCCGGGTTGTAATGCGGAAAGCCGTGCACTTCGTAGATCAGCATCGGGTCGCGTTCCTTGGCGACAAACAACCGCTTGCCCACCGAGTCGTAAGCGAGACCTTCGAAGCCCTTGTTGCCGCTCATGTGTACGCCAAGGGTCATCTGCTCGGCATCCGCTGCGTCGAGGAACGTTGTGTCGCTCTCCAGATGAATCTTGATCAGCCGCTGCTGACGCTCGTCAGTGATCACGTAAGTGTCGGCGCTGATGAATTCCACGGCTTCCGGATCGCCAAACCCGATCAGCGCAATGCGTCGAATAATCTGGCCGTCCAGCGACAGTTCGATCAGCTCTGAGTTTTTGTTGGTGACGGTGAACAGGCTTTTGCGCACCGGATCGAAGGTCAGCGCCGAAACATCGTCGGCCAGCCCGACAATGACTCGCGCCTCGACCGCTACCTGGTACTGATCCAGACCGATGGACTGACCGTTCATGGGCTGCCAAAGGGTGTGCAGGTTGAACCAGGCGCGCTCGAACAGGCGCAGGTACTGGCCGGCCGCAACCAGCGCGATCAACGCTATGACCGACAGGATCAAAAGCAGAGGCTTGGGGCGGGCAAGTCGACGCATTCAGGCCTTATTTCTGCTTTTCGAAGCGATAGAACAGGTTCGGCTCACTCACCATGTACAGCGTGCCCGCCTCGTCCATGGTCACGCCTTCGGCGCGAGGAATGGTCTTCTTCAAACCATTGAAGCCGCCCAGCAAGGTCATGAAACTGACCTGCTCGCCCTTCTCGTCCAGCTCCAGCAACAAGTGGGAGTCGGCAGACAGCACCAGGGTATGCCCGGTGCGCGGGTCGATGGCCAGCGCCGAGAGGTTGCGGATGTCCAGTTCATCACTGGTGAGTTTTTGCTTGTCGCCCTTCAGGCTCTGGCTGCCATCGCTTTTCCAGCTAAACAGTGCTGGCGGACGCTCTTCACCCAGCAGGATTTGCTGATTGCGCGAATCCCAGACGATGGCTTCGAAGGCCTTGTTCTGGTCTTTCGAAGGACCGAGGTCGTATTTCGGGAAGTCAGCGATGTTCAGCTCGCGGGTATCGGCATCGACCTTGACGATGGAGAGCATGTGTTCGCGCTCATCGACGATGGCCAGCAAACCGTTGCCCATCACAGTCACGCCTTCCGGGTTGCTCCAGCCCACCAGCGGCATCTTGCGCAGCACGTCGCCCTGCAATGTCAGCTCGACGAGGAACGGGTTCTTGCCCATGACCGAGAACAGGGTTTTGGTTTGAGGGTTGTAGGCCAGGTCCGACGCTTCGTCCTTTTCCATGCCCGGCAGCAGTTTGGCGTCGATCACTGCCCGGTAATCCGGTAGCCAGACACTGGCCTGACGCTCGGCGGGACTTTCGAAACGCTCGCGCAACCAGAGCACGCCACGGTCATCCCAATGCATGGCAAACGCAACGCCGTACGCGATGGCTGCCACCAGCAAAAGCCAGGAATACCAACGCAGGACAAAGCGCGAGCGGCGGGCAGTTTTAAGCTTGGGCAGTGGTTGGGTGACCATCGAGGGATGCGTTCCAGAAATTCAGGCTAAGGGTAATAGCACAATTGGGACCGGCTAAGACGCCGCAAGTCCCGGAATTATCCGGACGAGATGTGAAAAAAACGGGAAATGGCGGGAAAGCCCTGCGCGGGCAGCCAAGATCAAAAGATCGTCCGAACGCGGCCCGAACCTGCGGCAGCTCCTACAGAGATTGGTGTAGGAGCTGCCGCAGGCTGCGATCTTTTGCTTTTTTAGCGGACGCTGCTGGTGAAGCTGCTGGCGCCTGGCAATTCAATCACCAGTTCGTCACCGACATTCAGCGGACCGACGCCAACCGGCGTACCCGTCAGGATCACGTCACCGGCCTGCAGCGAGAAGCAGCCGGCCATGTGCTGGATCATCGGCACGATCGGGTTGAGCATCGCGCTGCTGTTGCCATCCTGGCGCACTTCGCCGTTGATGGTCAGGCGGATGCCAATGTCGGTCAGGTCAGCGAACGTGCTGCCGGACACGAACGGCGCAATCACCGCCGCACCGTCGAAGGACTTGGCGATTTCCCACGGCAGGCCCTTGGCTTTCAGCTCGGCCTGCTTGTCGCGCAGGGTCAGGTCCAGGGCCGGGGCGAAACCGGAGATGGCATCCAGCACTTCTTCACGGCTCGGTTTGGTCGACAACGGCTTGCCGATCAACACCGCGATTTCCGCTTCGTAATGAACCGAACCACGCTCGGTCGGAATGCTGAAACCACCTTCCAGCGGCACCACGCAACTGCCCGGCTTGATGAACAGCAGCGGCTCGGTAGGCACCGGATTGTCCAGTTCCTTGGCGTGTTCGGCGTAGTTACGGCCAATGCACACCACTTTCCCCAGCGGGAAGTGAATACGCGTACCGTCGACATACTGGTGCTGATAGCTCATTACCGACTCCTGTTTCGTAGCTCTTAAATTCAAAAGTCAAACAGCGAAAATTTTGCCCGGGTTCATGATGCCATTCGGATCGAACACCGCTTTGACGGCTTTCATGTACTCGATCTCGACCGGCGAGCGGCTGTAGGTCAAGTAGTCACGCTTGGTCATGCCCACGCCATGTTCGGCGGAAATCGAGCCGTTGTACTTCTCAACGGTTTCGAACACCCACTTGTTGACGGTCGCGCACTTGGCGAAGAACTCGTCCTTGCTCAGGTTTTCCGGCTTGAGAATGTTCAAGTGCAGGTTGCCGTCGCCGATGTGGCCGAACCAGACGATTTCGAAATCCGGGTAGTGTTCGCCGACGATCGCGTCGATTTCCTTCAGGAACGCCGGGACTTTCGACACAGTGACCGAAATGTCGTTCTTGTACGGCGTCCAGTGGGAAATGGTTTCGGAGATGTATTCGCGCAGCTTCCAAAGATTTTGCAGCTGGGTTTCGCTCTGGCTCATCACGCCGTCCAGCACCCAGCCCTGCTCGACGCAGTACTCGAAGGTTTCCAGGGCGTGGTTGGCCACTTCTTCGGTGGTCGCTTCGAATTCCAGCAATGCGTAGAACGGGCAATCGGTTTCGAATGGCGCGGGTACGTCGCCCCGGCCCATGACCTTGGCCAAGGCTTTGTCGGAGAAAAATTCGAAGGCGGTCAGGTCGAGCTTGCTCTGGAACGCGTGCAACACCGGCATGATCGAGTCGAAGTCAGTAGTACCGAGGACCATCGCGGTGAGGTTTTTCGGCGCACGGTCCAGGCGCATGGTCGCTTCGACCACGAAACCGAGGGTGCCTTCAGCACCAATGAACAGCTGACGCAGGTCGTAACCGGTGGCGTTCTTGATCAGGTCTTTGTTCAGTTCCAGCAAATCGCCTTTGCCGGTGACCACTTTCATGCCAGCGACCCAGTTACGGGTCATGCCGTAGCGAATCACCTTGATCCCGCCGGCATTGGTGCCGATATTGCCGCCAATCTGGCTCGAACCTGCCGAAGCGAAGTCCACCGGGTAATACAGGCCTTTTTCTTCGGCGACGTTCTGCAGGTGTTCGGTGACTACGCCCGGCTGGCAGACCGCGGTGCGGTCGGTCATGTTCACGTCAAGGATCTGGTTCATGTAGTCGAAGGACACAACGACTTCGCCATTGGCGGCCACGGCAGCGGCGGACAGCCCGGTGCGACCGCCGGACGGTACCAGCGCAATTTTGTGCTCATTGGCCCAACGGACAATGGCCTGGACTTGTTCGGTGGTCTTGGGGAACACGATGGCGGTCGGGGCCGGGGCGAAATGCTTGGTCCAATCCTTACCGTAAGCATTCAGGGAGTCGGCATCGGTCAGCACCTTGCCAGGCTCAACCAGGGTCTTCAGCTCTTCAATCAGGGCAGGATTGGTCATCGACAGAACTCTCGAACAATTCATGGTCATCCTGAGAACGCTTCACGTCGCAGGAATGAGTGTTTAGCGGGGTGCATATGCTAGCATACCGACCCCGCAGGATAGTGCCCAACGGCTATTCTGTGGCGACGGCTTTCCTGCCGTCCGGGTCAGCGTCTGCTGGCTATTTCCTGCCATTTTTCTCCGGGATACAGGTTTACGCAGATGAGCAAGACTTCTCTCGATAAGAGCAAGATCAAGTTCCTTCTTCTCGAAGGCGTCCACCAATCGGCTGTCGACGTCCTCAAGTCGGCGGGCTACACCAGCATCGAGTACCTCACAGGTTCTCTGCCGGAAGCCCAGCTGAAGGAAAAGATCGCTGATGCTCACTTCATCGGCATTCGCTCCCGCACTCAACTGACCGAAGAGATCTTCGATCACGCGAAGAAACTGGTCGCTGTCGGCTGTTTCTGCATCGGCACCAACCAGGTTGACCTTAATGCTGCCCGCGAACGCGGCATCGCAGTGTTCAACGCTCCGTACTCCAACACTCGCTCCGTTGCCGAGCTGGTGCTGGCCGAAGCGATCCTGTTGCTGCGCGGCATCCCTGAGAAGAACGCTTCCTGCCACCGTGGCGGCTGGATCAAGAGCGCAGCCAACTCCTTCGAAATCCGTGGCAAGAAGCTCGGCATCGTCGGTTACGGCTCGATCGGTACTCAACTGTCGGTCCTGGCTGAAGGCCTGGGCATGCAGGTGTACTTCTACGACACCGTGACCAAGCTGCCATTGGGCAACGCGACTCAGGTCGGTAACCTGACCGAGCTGCTGGGCATGTCCGACATCGTCACCCTGCACGTTCCGGAAACCGCAGCGACCCAGTGGATGATCGGCGAGAAAGAAATCCGTGCGATCAAGAAGGGCGGCATTCTGATCAACGCGGCTCGCGGCACTGTAGTTGAACTGCAAGCGCTGGCGGACGCGATCAAGGACAAGCACCTGATCGGCGCGGCCATCGACGTATTCCCGGTAGAGCCTCGCTCCAACGAAGAAGAGTTCGAAAGCCCGCTGCGTGGCCTGGACAATGTGATCCTGACCCCGCACATCGGCGGTTCCACCGCTGAAGCGCAAGCCAACATCGGTCTGGAAGTGGCTGAGAAACTGGTCAAGTACAGCGACAACGGTACCTCGGTGTCCTCGGTCAACTTCCCGGAAGTGGCCCTGCCGGCTCACCCTGGCAAGCACCGTCTGCTGCACATCCACGAGAACATTCCGGGTGTGATGAGCGAGATCAACAAGGTCTTCGCCGAAAACGGCATCAACATTTCCGGTCAGTTCCTGCAGACCAACGAGAAAGTCGGCTACGTCGTGATCGACGTCGACGCCGATTACTCGGAAATGGCCCAAGAGAAGCTGCAGCACATCAACGGCACCATTCGTTGCCGCGTGTTGTTCTGATAGTGACTTGAGCGACAAAAAAAAGGAGACCTTCGGGTCTCCTTTTTCATGGGCGCGACTGATGTTACTTAACGTTGACGGTGATTTTCTCCGACACGATCGGCGGATCGAACGGCATGTGGCCGCTATCGCCCAGTTCCAGCTGCAAGGTGTGTTTGCCCGGCGTCAACGTTACTTCAGCCTGGGTCTGCGCCTTGCCGAAATGCAGGTGGTTGGCATCGTTGGGGATCGGCGCACCGGCGGCTGGCAGTTCATCGACATCGATCAGCAAGTGGTGATGGCCGGTGTTCTTGGTGACATCGCCCGCTGGCGCCAGCGCAATGTTCTCGACAGCGAACTTGACGACGACGGTTTGCGGAACACTAGCTCCGTCCGCAGGAGAAACGATGGACACTTCTGCACCTTTGGGAGCCGGTGTAGCAGCCGTTGCCAGCATCGAAGCACCCATCAACAGGCCAGCCAATGCTGCTCGTGACATAAAGGTTTTCATTCTCTTCTCCAGTTTTTCCGTAAAATCCGCGTGGCCATGACAACTTCATGGCCATTCGTTGTCGAAGGCACTCGACAACCATAGCAAAGCGAGCCTGAATCAGAGCATCGCGATAAATGAATTCAAGGAGTGACCATGCGTTTTTTGCCTGGCCTGATCTGCCTGCTACCCCTTCTGAGCCCTTTGGCTCATGCCGAACTGATTGACGATGTAAACGACCGAGGCGAATTGCGTATTGCCCTTGAGGCTAATACACCGCCCTTCAATTTCAAGGAAGACGGCAAACTTACGGGTTTCGAAGTCGAATTGGGGCAACTGCTGGCTGACGAACTGGACGTACGGGCCGACTTCGTCGTTACCGATTCCAGCGATCTGTTGCAAGGTGTTGAATCCGGCAAGTACGACGTCGCCATCAACCACATAGCAATGACCCCGGACCTCGAGGATCGTTTCGACTTCAGCGAACCTTACATTCACACCAACGCGCAATTGATCGCGCAGAAGGAAGAGCCACGCTCAATCCTGCTGGTGCAATCGCTGACTGAAGAAAAGCCAAAAGACCGCTCGCCGGTTAGCCTGGCGATTCCGTTTCAGAAAGGTAACCCGGCGTTTCATGCCAGCCTGGAGAACGCGCTACAGCGGATCAAGGCGGATGGGCGATTGGAGGCACTGGAACAGAAGTGGTTGGGGGCGGATACGGGTGTGGCGCCCAAGCCTTAAGAATTTTGTCGCTCTTTAGATCCAGCCCCTCACCCTAACCCTCTCCCCAAGGGGTAGAGGGGACTGACCGAGGTGTCTGGAGCTATCCATCGACCTGAAAAATCGTGTCGATTATGGATTCAGTAAAAATCGTTCAAGTCGCAAAATTTCTACAGATCCCCACGACCAGTCCCCTCGCCCCCTGGGGAGAGGGTTAGGGAGAGGGGGTGGATTCTGGATCAGCCCAAAGCATCCAAAGCCACCGCTGCCTCAACCAACTCGAGCTCACTGAAGACCTGAACGCCATGGCGCCTGAGCAACGCCGCAGTCACGCCCTCGCCACTCACCTTCACACCACTGAACGTCCCGTCATACGTCAACAAATTCCCGCAAGACGGGCTGTTGGCCTTGAGCACGGCAATGCGGATGCCGTGCTTTTGCACCAGCTCCAACGCCTGATACGCCCCCGAGAGAAACTCGGCGCTGACGTCCTCGCCCTCGGTGGTGAACACTGAGGCGTGGCCATCAAGCACTTCACCACCCTGCCCGCCCGGAATCTCTGCCGCCGCCCTCGGCGTCGGCAACCCGCCAGCAACTTCCGGACACAACGGCACCACCCGACCTTCATCAAGCCACTGCTGAAGTTGATCGAACGGCCCACTGGCCCCTCCGTCGTAACGTACGCGGTGGCCCAGCAGACAGCGGCTTACCAGAATTTTTTGCATGATCAGAACGGCTCGTTGCCACGCCGCCGGAACCAGCCGGTCAACGACAGGCGATCCCGGGTCGCGGGCAGGACTTCGTGGGGCACTTCACCCGACAGAAACACCACCAGGCATCCGCCGGCGGGCACCACATCATGTTCGACGCCTTCACCCAGGTACATACGCAACTGGCCGCCGTGCTCGGGCAGCCAGGCGTCATTGAGATAGACCACCGCCGACACCGTGCGCCGGTCGTCGTCGCGGAAACGGTCGACATGCTTGAGGTAGAACGCGCCGGGCGGGTACAGCGCGAAATGGCTTTCGAAATCTTCCAGGCCCAGAAACAAACCGCGATTCATCGCCTCGCGCAAGCTGTCCATCAAATCCAGATAGCTGTCGCACGCCAACGCCTGGCCGGGCTCGATCCACTGGATATGGTCGCCGCGAATCCCCTCGCGAATCTCGGATGTTGCCCCTCGACCCACGGCGGCCGGGGCCAATTCGCCCTCGGCAGCACGTTTACGGCACTCAGCCGCCAGTTCCCGGGTCAGACCCAGAGGAAGGAAAATATTCTGCTGCGACCAGCCGTGCTCAGCCAGGTCGTCGACGATACGTAACAGCAGCGGGTGATCAGAGGGTATTCGCATGCCGCGCATAGTATTCCTGTGCCTGAAAATCCGACAGAGCCGCGCAGCGGGTTGATACGAATTCTCGACAAGGACGAATGCCACACGGAGAATAGTCGCCTGCTGACAGGAGTCCCTATGCGCCGTTTGCTTTTTTCACTGTTGATGTTCTGTGTATTGCCCGCTTGGGCAGACGGCCACGACCAGTTGTACAAGGTCGCCGGTTGGCCAGAACAACGCGCGCATTTCAATGACGCTCTTTCGGCCGCTCAGCAGCGGTACCAGAACAGCCTGCCGCCGGCAGTGTTCCAGGCGCTGGTGAGTAACAGCAATCAGCGCTTTGCCCCCCAGGCGGTGGACCAGCGCGCCGAAGCGCAATTGCGCAAGATCCTCGCCGATCCAAAACCTGCGCTGACGTTCTTTCAGTCACCCTTGGGCAAGAAAATCGTGGCCGCCGAATTGCTCGCGACCCGTCGCGATCAGTTGGCAAAAAACGCCAAGGGTTTACCCAGGGTCCAGGCCAGCGACAGCCGCATGCTGATCATCGGCCATCTGGCCCAGGCCTTGCCCGCTCGCGAGGCTGGCGCGGAAGTCAGCCTGGCGATTGCCGGCGTCGCGGCCGACAGCCTCAGTTCGATGATCCCCGGCCTGCTCGGCGGTGGTCAGGCTCAAGGCATGTTGAACGGTCAGCGTCAGCGCTTGATGGACCAGATCGGCAGCGACCTGAACAACACGCTGTTGTATGTCTATCGCGACCTGTCGGATGAAGAACTGGAAGAGTTCGCGACCTTCGCCGAGTCCACCGAGGGCAAGGCTTATTACCAGGCAGCATTGGCAGCGATTCGCGCAGGGCTGGCGGTGGGGCAGGATACTTCAAGTCTTCGCCAGTGATATTCGGCGCCTGAAAGGGCCCCTTCGCGAGCAAGCCCGCTCCCACATTTGACCGAGTACGTCTGAACAACTCGGTCACTGTGGGAGCGGGCTTGCTCGCGAAGGGGCCGCCACAGCCGCTAAAGATTCCGGCCTTTAATCCGCTTCGTCAAAAACCCGAAATACTCCCGCCGCAACGCCTGCGTCTCATTCGCCAGGTGATGCCGCGCCTCAGGCAACATCAACACCTGCGGCCGATCGAACTTGCTCCGCAATACTTCAAGGTTATGCTCCCAGTCCACGGTCATGTCCGCCTGCCCCTGCACAATCAGCGGTCGCCGCATGCTGTACGGTGCGGCTTCGATGCGTTTGATCCAGCGCGCCAACGCACCGACCCAGGCGGTCGGCAAACGGAGCGGCTGCAACGGATCGGCTTGCAGGAAGGGCAGAAAATCCGGGTCGTTGGAGTTCTCGCTGAAGCGCCGGGCGATGGCTTTGACGAAAGGCTTGAGCAGGTAATAGCTGAGTTGCGACCAGCCCCAGGCCCGCGGCCTTACCAACGGCGACAGCAGAATGACCTGACCTTGCGCCGGACTGCTGGCGCCCTGATTGAGCACATGATCGATCACGATCGCGCCGCCAGTGCTTTGCCCGCACAAGTGCCACGGCTGCGGCAGATCGAGGGATTGCGCTTCGGTGAACAACCCTTGCAGCGTGTCCTGATACTCGGTGAAATCCTTGATGCTGGCCCGTTCGCCACTGGACAGCCCGTGTCCCGGCAGGTCGCAGGCAATCACCGCGAAATTCTGATCCAGCGCCCATTCGATCACATGCCGGTAAAGCCCGGTGTGATCGTAAAAACCGTGGAACAAAAACAGCGTCGCCTTCGCCCGCTCGGGCCACCAGACCTGGCTGACCACTTCATAACCATCGACCGCGAAACGTCCAAGGCCACTGCGCACGTTGCGCCCCGCAAAATCCAGCCCGTAGAAACGCTGGTAAGCCAGCGCTTCCACCGACAGCGGCTGCCAGTCGGCCAGCGGCCGCAGGCTGGCACGCAGATGATCGGAGTCGAAAGTGGCAGACATGAGCAATTCCAGAACGCGAAACGGACTTTATGGGCCTGCGATATTCATCTGTTGGGGCAAGCATGGCAAGCTAGCGCACCTTCGAGGACTGAAATCCATGCGCTCGCCCTACCGCGCCACACTGCTTGCCAGCCTGCTCGCCCTCGTGTGTGCCGGCGTGCTGTGGGCTGCTTACGACTGGTTTCAGGGGCGCTACCTGCGGGCGTTCAGCGAGCACACCGCGGTGTTCTCCGGTGACCCGCTGCGCCTGCCCGACAACCTCGCCGGCCCCGGCGCCATCCGCCTCGTGCACTTCTGGGACCCGGCCTGCCCGTGCAACGTCGGTAACCAACAACACCTGAGCGAACTGGTTGAGCACTATGCAGCGCAAGGCGTGGAGTTTTATGCGGTACAAAAGCCTGGCAGCCACGGTCAGTTACCGAGCACCTTAAGCAGCCTGAAAAGCATCGCCGTCCTGCCAGGCTCCGAACAGATCCCCGCCAGCCCGGCCGTCGCGATCTGGGATCGCAGCGGCAAACTGGCGTATTTCGGCCCGTACAGCGAAGGCCTGACCTGCAATTCGAGTAACAGCTTTATCGAGCCGATTCTGCAAGCGTTGAGCGAAGGCCGCGCGGTGAATGCCACGCACACACTGGCCGTGGGTTGTTACTGCCCGTGGCCCATCGACGCAGTGAAGTAAGGCGGACAGGAGACGCGAATCCCTCCTAAGTGCGATGGCCATGTCGCCAAGCCGTGTTAAACAGTGGCGCCAGGGAACTGCAGCCACTGATAACAACAAGGAATCACCATGAAACGTAGCCTGACCGTTCTCGCCCTGCTGATTGTTGCGCTTGCCGCAGCTGCAGGCTGGTACGTTTTCAGCAAGCAGCCGTCACGCCAGGGCATGGTGGAACTGCAACACCTGCAAGGTTCGGTCACCGTGCGCTACGACGAGCGCGGCATCCCGCACATCCGCGCCGAGAACGAAACCGACCTGTACCGTGCCCTCGGGTACGTGCACGCCCAGGACCGGCTGTTTCAGATGGAAACCCTGCGCCGCCTCGCCCGCGGCGAGCTGGCCGAGGTCCTGGGCCCGAAACTGCTCGACACCGACAAGCTGATGCGCAGCTTGCGCATTCGCGAACGCGCCGACACCTACCTGGCGAACATGGACAAACAGTCGCCGGCCTTTATCGCCATGCAAGCCTATCTGGATGGCATCAACCAGTATCAGGACAGCCACCCAAAACCTGCGGAGTTTGATGTACTGGGCATACCCAAACGCCCGTTCACCGCTCTGGACACCATCAGCATCACCGGTTACATGGCCTACAGTTTTGCCGCAGCGTTTCGCACCGAACCGTTGCTGACCTACGTGCGCGATCAACTGGGCGCCAACTACCTGAACGTCTTCGATCTCGACTGGCAGCCCAAGGGCGTGCTGGCGAAAAACCGCAGCGGTGCCATGCCACCCCTCGCCAGTACCGACTGGAAAGACCTCAACGCCCTCGCCCGTCTCAGCGAACAGGCACTTGCCGACAATGGTTTGCCGCAGTTCGAGGGCAGCAACGCCTGGGCCGTCTCCGGTAGTCGGACCAAAAGCGGCAAACCGCTGTTGGCCGGCGACCCGCATATCCGTTTTTCCGCGCCGTCGGTATGGTATGAAGCGCAGCTCTCGGCGCCGGGTTTTGAGCTCTACGGTCACTATCAGGCATTGATGCCGTTCGCCTCTCTCGGGATGAACCGCGACTTCGGCTGGAGCATCACCATGTTCCAGAACGACGACCTGGACCTGATCGCCGAGAAGGTCAATCCAGACAACCCCAATCAGGTCTGGTATCGCGGCAAGTGGGTGGACATGGTGACCAGCGAACAGCAGATCGCGGTCAAGGGCCAGGCACCGGTAACACTGGTGCTGCGCCAGTCGCCCCACGGGCCGATCGTCAACGATGCGCTGGGTAGTGGCGTCGGCAAAACACCGATCGCCATGTGGTGGGGTTTTCTCGAAAGCCAGAATCCGATCCTTGAGGGCTTCTACCAGCTCAACCGCGCCGACACCCTGGCCAAGGCGCGCAGTGCCTCCGCAAAGGTTCAGGCGCCGGGTCTGAACATCGTCTGGGCCAACGCCAAGGGCGACATCGGCTGGTGGGCAGCGGCGCAATTGCCGAAACGTCCGGCGGGTGTGCGTCCGGGGTTCATTCTCGACGGCAGCACCGCCGACGCGGACAAGGAAGGTTTTTACCCGTTCAGCGCCAACCCACAGGAAGAGAATCCGGCACGCGGTTACATCGTCTCGGCCAACTTCCAGCCAGTGTCGCCGACCGGCATGGAGATTCCCGGTTACTACAACCTGGCCGATCGAGGTCAGCAGCTCAATCGCCAACTCAGCGACAAAACCATCAAGTGGGATCTGGACGCCAGCCAGAAGCTGCAACTGGGCACCACCACCGCCTACGGCCCGCGCCTGTTGGCGCCGTTGTTGCCGGTATTGCGTGAAGTCGTGAGCGATCCCGCCGAGCTCAAACTGGTTGAGCAACTGGCCGAGTGGAAAGGTGACTACCCGCTCGACTCCACCAGCGCCACGCTGTTCAACCAGCTCCTGTTCAACCTGGCTGACGCGACGATGCACGATGAACTGGGCAATGACTTCTTCGAGACTCTGCTGTCGACCCGGGTGATTGATTCCGCACTGCCTCGCCTGGCCGCAACGGCCGATTCACCGTGGTGGGACAACCGCAACACCCTCGGCAAGGAAACCCGCGCCGATACGGTCAAGGTTGCCTGGCAGGCGAGCATTGCTCACCTCAAGACCACCCTCGGCGCCGATTTCGCGCAATGGCAGTGGGGCAAGGCGCACACGCTAACGCATGGCCATCCGCTGGGGCAGCAAAAGCTGCTGGACCGTATCTTCAATGTCGGCCCGTTCGCGGCACCTGGCACTCACGAAGTACCGAACAACCTTTCGGCCAAAATCGGCCCGGCGCCGTGGCCAGTAACTTATGGTCCTTCGACCCGCCGTCTGATCGACTTCGCCGACCCGACCCACAGCCTGACCGTCAACCCCGTTGGCCAGAGCGGCGTACCGTTCGACAGCCACTATGACGACCAGGCTGAGGCGTACATCGAAGGGATCTACTACCAGGCGCATCTCAATGATGAAGAAGTCACGGCCAACACCCGCAGCACGTTGAAGCTATTGCCAGCGCGTGCGGCTCAATAGATTTCCGTTGGCCGGGGCTGACGCCTTCGCGAGCAAGCCCGCTCCCACATTGAACCGTGTCTGCCTGGGCAACTCGGTCAACTGTGGGAGCGGGCTTGCTCGCGAAGAGGCCCTGACAGGCAACAAAAGTAATGGCTCAAACCATCGCAGCAAAGTTCAGCCTGAACTGCTGTGGCGTCACGCCCAGCCTGCGGCTGAACACACTGCGCATGTGCTGGGCATCGCGAAATCCGCACTGATAAGCCACGGTCTTCAGCGGCGAGTGGGTGCTTTCAAGCAGCACCCGCGCCGCGTCCACTCTGGCCCGCTCGACGAATTCCGCCGGGGTGATTTTCGCCTCTTTGGTAAACACCCTGGAAAAGTTGCGGGCGCTCATGTTGGCGGCGTTGGCCAGGTCGGCAATCGTCAGATCGCCCGTCAGGTTGGCCAACACGTAGAGCTGCGCCAACGCCACCGCCGAAGTGGGTTCGGCGTGTGGCGTGAGGAATGGGCTGAACTGTGACTGCCCGCCCGAGCGCTGAGTGAACACCACCAGTCGCTTTGCCACACTCAGCGCTACTTCCGGCCCGTGATCCCTGGCCAGCAGGTACAGCGACAGATCAATCCCGGCCGTGACACCCGCCGAGGTGTAGAGCTCGCCGTCCTCCACGTAAAGGCGATCCGCCTCGACCTGAGTCGACGGGCACAACTGCGCCAGCGCCGCGGCGTCGCCCCAGTGGGTGGTGACCGTTCGCCCTTCCAGCAATCCGGCCCTGGCGAGCATGAACGCGCCGTTGCAGATCGAACCAAAGCGTTGCGCCTGCGCGCAGGCATCGCGCAGCCAGGCATCGAATGCCGCACCGAAATCCATGAACGGCAACTGCGGCCCACCGGCCACCAGCAGCAAGTCATAGGCCTCCAGTGCTTCACTGAAATGCCGATGGGCATTGAGCGACAAACCGTTGGAACACGCCATCATCCCGCGCTCGACGCCGATCACCTCCAGTCGATAGTGATCGGCCGGCTCAAGGAAACGATTGGCTTCGCAAAACACATCCATGGGACCGGTGACGTCCAGAGACTGAACGCCGGCGAAGACCACGATGGCAACGGTTTTACTCATGGCTCAATTGCCTCTATGGATCACGCTTACCTGTGGCGAGGGAGCTTGCTCCCGCTCGGTTGCGCAGCAATCGCAAAACCGCCAGACACTGTGCGCCTGACAAAACTCGGTTGTAAATCTTGGGGCCGCTTCGCAGCCCAGCGGGAGCAAGCTCCCTCGCCACAAAAGCGTGCTCATCGACAGCAACCCTAGCCAATCCGTGACCAACAAGCGAGGTTGGCACGATATGCATGCTCATTGGCCGGGATCGCAGCCATGGATCGATTGTCCGGTTTCGGGTGCTCGAACAGACTGAACCCATCAGCGCCGCCACGGCGTTCCCCACAAGGACAGCACCATGAGCAGCACCATCGCCGGTATCAAAATTCCTGACAGCGCGTTGGCCAAGGCCACCACGGAATACATTCGCGACGTCGAATCAGACCTGTTGTATCACCATTCGCGTCGGGTGTTTCTGTTCGGTGCCTTGAGCGGTGAACGCAAGCAACTGGCCTACAACCCCGAACTGTTGTACGTCGGCGCGATGTTCCATGACTTGGGTTTGGTGGAGGGTCATCGCACTGACGACGAGCGTTTCGAAGTCGATAGCGCCAACGCTGCCAAAGCGTTCCTCAAACCTTACGGTTTGTCCGACGACGATATCGAGCAAGTGTGGCTATCGATTGCCCTGCACACCACACCGGGCGTGCCGCAACACCTGCGACCTAACGTGGCACTGGTCACCGCTGGCGTCGAAATGGATGTGCTGGGCATCGATTACGCGGCGTTCCCCAGCGCGCAACGCGAAGAAGTGGTGCATGCCCACCCGCGTGGCGAAGGGTTCAAGGAGTGCATCCTGTGTGCGTTCGCCAATGGCTTCAAACACAAGCCGGACACCACTTTCGGCACCGTAAACGCGGATGTGCTGGTCGACAGTGAGCCGGGGTTCAAGCCGATGAACTTCGTCGAGATTATCCGCAAATCCCCTTGGGTGGCATAAACCAATGTGGGAGCGGGCTTGCTCGCGAAAGCGGTGTGTCAGTCAACATGGATGTTGAATGTCAGTCCGCCTTCGCGAGCAAGCCCGCTCCCACATTGGATCTGGGTTGACCACACTGTTGTGGTCAACCCGGCATTACTTCAAGCAGCTTCCGGCGCCTGCTGGGCGCGACGCACGTCCGGTTGTTTCCAGGAGTCGGCAGCGCCTTCTTCGATCGCCTGCTGAATCGCGCGTTTGCGACTTTCTTCGGCACGACGGCTGAAGAACCAGACCAGGAAGGTCATCAGCGATACCGCCAGCAAAATCAGACTGGCCACGGCGTTGATCTCGGGTTTCACGCCCAGACGCACCGCCGAGAACACTTCCATCGGCAGGGTCGTGGAACCCGGACCGGACACGAAGCTCGCCAACACCAGGTCATCCAGCGACAGCGCGAACGACATCATGCCGCCGGCTCCCAGGGAGGGCGCGATCATCGGGATGGTGATCAGGAAGAACACCTTCCACGGCCGCGCACCGAGGTCCATGGCCGCCTCTTCGATGGACAGGTCCAGCTCACGCAAACGCGCCGACACCACCACCGCCACATACGCCGCACAGAACGTGGTGTGGGCGATCCAGATGGTGATGATGCCGCGCTCCTGTGGCCAACCGATCATCTGCGCCATGGCAACGAACAGCAGCAACAGCGACAGACCGGTGATCACTTCAGGCATCACCAGCGGCGCGGTGACCAGGCCACCGAACAGCGTGCGACCCTTGAAGCGGGTGATACGGGTCAGGACGAACGCGGCCAATGTACCCAGCGCCACCGCCGCCACCGCCGTGTAGCAGGCGATTTCCAGCGAGCGCACCACCGAGCCCATCAGTTGAGTGTTGTCCATCAAGCCGACGTACCACTTGATCGACCAGCCGCCCCACACCGTTACCAGTTTCGAGGCGTTGAACGAGTAGATCACCAGGATCAGCATCGGCGCATAGATGAACAGCAAACCCAGCACCAGCATCAAGCTTGAGAAACGGAAGCGCTTCATTCTTTACCCTCCATTTCTTTGGCCTGACTGCGGTTGAACAGGATGATCGGCACAATCAGGATCGCCAGCATCACCACCGCCAGGGCAGACGCCACCGGCCAGTCACGGTTGTTGAAGAACTCTTGCCAGAGCACTTTACCGATCATCAGGGTTTCCGGGCCGCCGAGCAGTTCCGGGATCACGAACTCGCCCACCACCGGAATGAACACCAGCATGCAGCCCGCGACGATGCCGTTCTTGGACAGCGGAATGGTGATTTTCCAGAAGCTGTTGAAGGTGCTCGAGCCCAGGTCAGATGCGGCTTCCAGCAAGCTGGCGTCGTGTTTCACCAGGTTGGCGTAGAGCGGCAGAATCATGAACGGCAGGTACGAATAAACGACACCGATGTACACCGCGAGGTTGGTGTTGAGGATCTGCAGAGGTTCGTCGATCCAGCCCATGCTCATCAGGAAACCATTGAGCAGACCGTTGTTGCTGAGGATGCCCATCCACGCATAAACGCGGATCAGGATCGCGGTCCAGGTCGGCATCATGATCAGCAGCACGAGTACCGTTTGCAGCTCTTTGCGGGCACTGGCAATGGCGTAGGCCATCGGGTAGCCGATCAGCAAACAGAGGATGGTGCTGATCAGCGCCATCTTCAACGAGCCGAGGTAGGCGGCGATGTACAACTCGTCGCCGGCCAGCATCGCGTAGTTGCTCAGGTTAAGCAGCAACTGCACCTTTTGGTCGAGGTAGCTGTAGATCTCGGTGTACGGCGGAATGGCCACGTCGGCTTCGGCGAAGCTGATCTTCAGGACGATGAAGAACGGCAACATGAAGAACATGAACAGCCAGATGAACGGAACCCCGATGACCAACTGGCGGCCACCGGGAATTATTCGATTGAGACGGCGTTTGAGTTTGCGCATGTTCATGAGCGAAGTACCACGCCGCTGTCGTCTTCCCAATACACGTAGACCTGGTCACCCCAGGTTGGGCGCTGACCGCGGCGCTCGGCGTTGGCGACGAAAGACTGGACGATCTTGCCGCTCGGCAGTTCGACGTAGAACACCGAGTGGCCACCGAGGTAGGCGATGTCGTGCACCTTGCCGCTGGACCAGTTGTATTCGCAGGTTGGCATGGTCGGCGTCACCAGCAGTTTTTCCGGACGGATCGCGTAGGTCACGGATTTGTCCTGCACCGACGTGCTGATGCCGTGGCCCACGTAAATCTGACGGTCCAGGTCCTTGCAGGTGATGGTCGCGTGACCTTCGGCGTCGTCGATCACTTCACCGTCGAAGATGTTGACGTTGCCGATGAACTCGCAGACCAGACGGCTGGTCGGGGTTTCGTAGATGTCGATCGGGCTGCCGATCTGGGCGATCCAGCCCAGGTGCATGATCGCGATGCGCTCGGCCATGGTCATGGCCTCTTCCTGGTCGTGGGTCACCATGACGCAGGTTACGCCGACCCGCTCGATGATCTCGACAAGCTCAAGCTGCATTTGCGAACGCAGCTTCTTGTCCAGAGCACCCATCGGTTCGTCGAGCAGCAACAGCTTCGGTCGCTTGGCCAGGGAACGCGCCAGGGCCACACGCTGACGCTGGCCACCGGACAACTGATGCGGCTTACGCTTGGCGTATTGCGTCATCTGAACCAGCTTGAGCATGTCCGCGACACGGGCATCGACTTCAGCTGCGGGGATTTTGTCCTGCTTGAGGCCGAACGCGATGTTCTGCGCCACGGTCATGTGCGGGAACAAGGCGTAGGACTGGAACATCATGTTGATCGGCCGCTCGTACGGCGGCATGTCGGTGATGTCTACGCCATCGAGGAAAATGCGCCCCTCCGTGGGCCGTTCGAAGCCTGCGAGCATACGCAGCAACGTGGATTTGCCCGATCCCGAACCGCCGAGCAGGGCGAAAATCTCGCCTTTCTTGATTTCCAGGGACACGTCGTCCACGGCAATCGTCTCGTCGAACTTCTTCGTGACCCGGTCGATTTTGACCAACACCTGTTTAGGTGATTGGTCGCCCTCGAGGGCTTTCTTATAGGCGCCGGAGGCAACTGCCATTTACGAAACTCCCAGAAAAAAAGAGTGCAGTTCGCTCAAGGTGAGCCAACCTTGGATAGTTTGAGCCTTGTAGCTATTTACCCGACTTGACCTTGGTCCAGCTGCGGGTCATCAAACGTTGAATGTTTGGTGGTAACTCGATAGACACGTAAGTCTTGTCGAGAACGGCTTGCGGTGGATAAACCGATTCGTCGGTGCGAATGGACTGTTCCATCAGTGTGTCCGACCCTGGGTTAGGGTTGGCGTAACCCACGGAATCACTGACCTGGGCGATCACCTCGGGTTTCAGCAAATAGTTGATGAAGGCGTGCGCTTCTTTCACGTTGGCCGAGTCTTTTGGAATCGCCAGCATGTCGAACCACAGCGCACCGCCTTCCTTCGGAATCGAGTAGGCGATGTTCACGCCTTTCTTCGCTTCAGCCGCACGATTGCGGGCCTGGAACATGTCGCCGGAGAAACCGATGGCGATACAAATGTCGCCGTTGGCCAGGTCCGCGATGTATTTGGAGGAGTGGAAGTAGGTCACGTAAGGCCGCACTGCCAGCAACTTGGCTTCAGCCTTCTTGTAATCTTCGGGGTTGGTGCTGTTGGCATCGAGGCCCATGTAATTGAGGACGGTGGGCATCATTTCATCAGCGGAGTCGAGGAACGCTACGCCGCAGCTGTGCAGTTTCTTGATGTTCTCCGGTTCGAATACCGCAGCCCAGGAATCGATCTTGTCGACGCCCAGCACAGCCTTGATTTTGTCGACGTTGTAACCGATGCCGTTGGTGCCCCACAGGTACGGCACGGCGTACAGGTTGCCCGGATCGTTCTGCTCCAGACGCTTGAGCAATACGGGGTCGAGGTTCGAGTAGTTCGGCAACTTCGACTTGTCGAGTTTCTGGAACGCACCGGCCTTGATCTGCTTGCCAAGGAAGTGGTTGGACGGCACGACCACGTCATAACCGGTACGCCCGGCCAGCAACTTGCCTTCCAGGGTTTCGTTGGAATCGAAGACGTCATACACCGGTTTGATGCCGGTTTCTTTCTGGAAGTCGGCCAGGGTGGTCTCGCCGATGTAATCCGACCAGTTATAAATATGCACAGTGCCAGCGGCCTGGACACTAACGGCAAGCGTCAGTCCGGCGCCGACCAGCAGTGCATTGCGCAACAAAGAAAAAATAGGCACGTCGAGGTCCTCTAAAATTAGTTGGGCCCAAGTTGCCCCGCGTTACATGACAGCCATGGCTGCCTGGCAACAAAACCGGCGCGCAACTTACCCTCGAAAAACCGTTCCAGCAAAACTTTTATGCAGATACCTGTAGCAGCCTGCGGCAGCTGCTACAGGGTTTTACTTACTTACCGGATTTGATCTTGGTCCAGCTGCGAGTCATGATCCGCTGGGTCGCGGCCGGCAAGTCGGCAATCGCGTACAGCTTGGCCAGCACGTCCGCTGGCGGGTAGATGCCTGGGTCGGCGGTGATTTCTTTATCGACCAATGCGGTGGCGGCCGCGTTACCGTTCGGGAAGCGTACGGCGTTGGTGATCTCAGCCATGATTTCCGGCTTCTGCAGGAAGGTCATGAACTTGTAGGCGCCTTCGACGTTTTCGGCATCTTTAGGGATGGCGACCATGTCGTAGAAGCTACCTGCACCTTCTTTCGGAATGTTGTAGCTGACCTTCACCTTGTCACCGGCTTCAGCCGCGCGGGACTTGGCCTGGTAGATGTCACCCGAGTAACCCACGGCCACGCAGATGTTGCCGTTGGCCAGGTCGGAGATGTACTTGGACGAGTGGAAGTAGCCCACCGAAGGACGAATCTTCAGGAACAGTGCTTCGGCTTCGGCCAGTTGTTTTTTGTCCTGGCTGTCGGTTGGATAGCCCAGGTAGTGCAACGCCACCGGAATCATCTCGGTTGGCGAATCGAGGAAGCTGATACCGCACGACTTCAACTTGGCGGCGTTTTCAGGTTTGAACAGCAGGTCCCAGGAATTGGTTGGCGCATCGGCCCCCAGTGCAGCTTTGACCTTCTCGGCGTTGAAGCCGATACCGATCGAACCCCACATGTACGGGAAAGCGTGTTCGTTGCCCGGGTCGCTCACCGATACTGCTTTAAGCAGGTCAGTGTTCAGGTTCTTCCAGTTAGGCAGCTTGGACTTGTCGAGCTTCTGGTAAACGCCGGCCTTGATCTGCTTGGCCAGGAAGTTGTTCGACGGTACGACGATGTCGTAGCCGGACTTGCCTGCCAGCAACTTGGCTTCCAGGGTTTCGTTACTGTCGAATACGTCGTAAACAACCTTGATCCCCGACTCGGCTTCGAACTTCTTGACGGTATCCGGTGCGATGTAATCGGACCAGTTGTACACGTGAAGAACTTTGTCGTCCGCCTGAACTGCGCCCGCCATCACGCCCATCAGGGACATGGCGAGGAGGGTCTTGCCAGCTATCTTCATACCTAATGCCTTCATGGGTAATGCTCCAATTTTTCTTTTTAACCACGTGTTCAGCGGCCTTTCCCGGGCACCCGAACAACCGGTAGTCTGGCAAGATCCAAGGCAGGCTTTCAAGGAAAGACCCATCCTTTGTTTGCGCTGAGCGAAATGCGAACTTCGCACCCCGCTCAGAGCCTAGCACTTAGCCCTGCAATGCACTCAGGGTCAGGTCCAGACACTTGCGTGCCTTGGTCACCAACTCATCGATTTCAGCCGGTGTAATCACCAGTGGCGGAGCAATGATCATGGTGTCGCCCACGGCGCGCATGATCAGGCCGTTCTCGAAGCAGAACGTGCGGCAAATCATGCCAGCGCCCTTGCCTTCGTAACGCTTGCGAGTGGCCTTGTCCTGCACCAGCTCGATCGCCCCCAGCAGACCCACCCCACGCACTTCACCCACCAGGGGATGATCGTTCAGTTCCCGTAGACGCTTTTGCAAATAGGGTGCCGTTTCTGCATGAACGCGCTCGATAATTTTTTCTTCGCGCAGGATGCGGATGTTCTCCAGTGCCACCGCAGCGGCCACCGGGTGCCCGGAATAGGTGAAGCCGTGGTTGAAATCGCCACCTTCGTTGAGCACCGCCACCACTTCGTCACGCACGATCAGGCCACCCATCGGGATGTAGCCGGACGTCAGGCCTTTGGCGATGGTCATCATGTCGGGCTTGAGGTCGTAGAAATCGCTACCGAACCACTCACCGGTACGGCCGAAACCACAGATCACTTCGTCCGCCACGAACAGGATGTCGTACTTGGCGAGGATTTCCTTGATGCGCGGCCAGTAGGTGTCTGGCGGAATGATCACGCCGCCGGCACCCTGGATCGGCTCGGCAATAAAGGCACCGACGTTGTCCACGCCGACTTCCAGAATCTTCTCTTCCAGCTGATTGGCCGCCCAGATACCGAACTCTTCCGGTGTCATCTCGCCGCCTTCAGCGAACCAGTACGGCTGCGCGATGTGGACGATGCCCGGGATCGGCAAGTCGCCTTGTTCGTGCATGTACGTCATGCCGCCCAGGCTCGCGCCGGCCACGGTGGAACCGTGATAACCGTTTTTGCGGCTGATGATGACTTTCTTCTTCGGCTGGCCCTTGATCGCCCAGTAGTGGCGAACCATACGCAGCATGGTGTCGTTGCCTTCAGAGCCGGAACCGGTGAAGAACACGTGGTTCATGCCTTGTGGCGCGATGTCGGAGATGGCCTTGGCCAGTTCCAGCACCGGCGGGTGAGCGGTCTGGAAGAACAGGTTGTAATAAGGCAATTCGCGCATTTGTTTACTGGCGGCATCGGCCAGTTCATCGCGACCGTAACCGATCGCCACGCACCACAGGCCGGCCATGCCGTCGAGGATCTTGTTGCCTTCGCTGTCCCAGAGGTAAACGCCCTTGGCGTTGGTGATGATCCGCGGGCCTTTCTCTTTCAGCTGCTTGAAGTCGCTGAACGGGGCCAGGTGGTGATCGTTGCTCAGGGTTTGCCATTCACGGGTTTTCGGGTTGTTGCTGGTCATGCGAATCTCCTTAAAAAAATCAGGTGAAAGCGCCGCCCAATAACGGCGGCGCCCGGCGCATCAGACGGCGAAGAGCAGGAATTCCCGCTCCCACGAACTGATCACGCGCTTGAAGTTTTCATGCTCGGCCCGCTTGACCGCGACGTAGCCAGTGATGAATTTCTTGCCCAGGTATTTCTCGATGGTCGCGCTGTGTTCCATGCGTTCCAGCGCGTCTTCGATGGTCAGTGGCAGGCGCAGGTTGCGGCGTTCATAGCCACGACCCACCACCGGCGCACTCGGGTTCAAGCCTTCGACCATGCCGATGTAACCGCAGAGCAGGCTCGCGGCAATCGCCAGGTACGGGTTGGCGTCGGCGCCCGGCAGGCGGTTTTCCACCCGACGGTTTTGCGGCCCGGCATCCGGAACCCGCAGGCCCACGGTGCGGTTCTCTTCGCCCCACTCCACGTTCACCGGTGCCGAAGTGTCCGGCAGGAAGCGGCGGAACGAGTTGACGTTAGGCGCGAACAGCGGCAACAGCTCGGGGATCAGTTTCTGCAAACCACCGATGTGATTCAGGAACAACTGGCTCATGGTCCCGTCTTCGTTGGAGAAGACGTTCTTGCCGGTCTCGATGTCGATGATGCTCTGGTGCAAGTGCATCGCACTGCCCGGCTCGCCGGTCATGGGCTTGGCCATGAACGTCGCCGCCACGTCGTGCTTGAGCGCGGCTTCGCGCATGGTCCGTTTGAACACCAGGATCTGGTCGGCCAGGGACAGGGCATCGCCGTGACGGAAGTTGATTTCCATCTGCGCCGTGCCGTCCTCGTGGATCAGCGTGTCGAGGTCCAGCTCCTGCAATTCGCACCAGTCGTAGACGTCTTCGAACAGCGGATCGAATTCGTTCGCCGCTTCAATAGAAAACGACTGGCGACCGGTTTCCGGGCGACCGGAACGGCCAACCGGCGGTTGCAGCGGGAAGTCCGGGTCTTCGCAGCGTTTGGTCAGGTAGAACTCCATTTCTGGCGCCACAATCGGCTGCCAGCCCTTGTCGGAATAGAGTTTCAGCACCTTTTTGAGCACGTTGCGCGGCGACAGCTCGATCGGGTTGCCTTGCTTGTCGTAGGTGTCGTGGATCACCTGAGCGGTGGGCTCGATGGCCCAAGGCACCAGGAATACCGCGTTCTGGTCGGGGCGGCAGATCATGTCGATGTCGGCCGGGTCGAGCAGTTCGTAATAGATGTCGTCTTCGACATAGTCGCCGGTCACGGTCTGCAACAGAACGCTCTCGGGCAGGCGCATGCCTTTTTCGGCAATGAACTTGTTGGTCGGCGAGATCTTGCCCCGGGTGATCCCGGTCAAGTCGGCGATCATGCATTCGACTTCTGTGATCTTGTGGTCTTTCAACCAATCGGTGAGCTGGTCGAGGTTGTTACTCATAAATGCCTCTTAGGCTGAGTTTCCTGACTCTTATAAGTCAGGCGTTGTTTGACGCATCGGCGTCGCGTTGTAATGCGTGCTTACGGCAGGCATCGCCAAATGCCTGGAAGATCGCAAGGTAATCCGGGTTTGAGCTTACCTGCCATTCGGGATGCCATTGCACTCCTAAAGCAAAACCCTTGCCCTGCGGGACCGAGACAGCCTCGATCAACCCGTCGGGAGCCAAGGCCTCGACGCAAAGGCCCGGCGCCAGACGTTCAATGCCCTGACCATGAATCGAATTGACCTGTATCTCACTCGCCAGGCCCAGACCTGCAAGCACACCACCCGGTTGAATGTGCACCGGGTGACTTGGCGCATACTGTCCTTCAAGCGGTAGGCTATCGTCTTCACGGTGATCCATGAATGGACCGGCTTCGTGGACTTTTTGATGCAGGCTGCCGCCGAACGCCACATTCATTTCCTGGAAGCCGCGGCAAATACCGAGCACGGGAATGCCGGCCTCGACTGCGGCGCGGATCAACGGGAGGGTGGTGGCATCGCGTGCAGAATCATGAGCAGTGCCCGGCGCGCTGGCTGGGCCGCTATAGTGAAACGGTTCTATATTGGAAGGAGAGCCTGTAAAGAGGATGCCATCCAGACCGTCCAGAATATCGGACGGTGCCAGCAAATCGGCCAGGGACGGAAGAATCACCGGCAGGCCCTTGGCCGCTGAGGCCACGGCGCGGACGTACTTGTCGCCACTGATGTGATAAGCATGCAGACCGATCTGCTTAGAGCAGGCGGTGACGCCGATTAACGGCAGGCGAGACATGAAGCACCCCGGTATTATTGGTGTTATGGGTTTGAATCGAGCTTAGCCTTGTTCATTTTTTTACACAACACCCCCGTAAAAAATACAACACGGCCCGCTCAAGCCCGCAGACGCTAAAGCGCTCAAAGGCATAAAAACGCCCCAAAGTGCCTCAAAAAAGCCCAATGGGTGCTTTTTTAGGGCAAAAAAGGCCTCGCTTGACTTCGGCATGCCGTTCGGGTTGACTGGAATCCGAAGAGATCAATGATTGATATTTTTAACAACAAAGGTGTTGCATCATGTCGGTACCCCCGCGTGCCGTTCAGCTTAACGAAGCGAACGCGTTCCTTAAGGAACATCCTGAGGTTCTGTACGTTGACCTTCTGATTGCGGATATGAATGGTGTGGTGCGCGGCAAGCGCATTGAACGCACCAGCCTCCACAAGGTTTACGAGAAAGGCATCAACCTGCCGGCCTCTCTATTTGCTCTGGATATCAATGGCTCGACGGTGGAAAGCACCGGCCTGGGCCTGGACATCGGCGATGCTGACCGAATCTGCTATCCAATCCCTGACACCCTGTGCAATGAGCCTTGGCAGAAGCGCCCTACCGCGCAACTGTTAATGACCATGCACGAACTTGAAGGTGAACCTTTCTTCGCGGATCCCCGTGAAGTTCTGCGTCAAGTTGTTGCCAAGTTCGACGAGATGGGTCTGACCATCTGCGCCGCGTTCGAACTGGAGTTCTACCTGATCGACCAGGAGAACGTAAACGGTCGCCCACAACCGCCTCGCTCGCCGATCTCCGGCAAACGCCCGCATTCGACACAGGTTTACCTGATCGACGACCTCGACGAATACGTCGACTGCCTCCAGGACATTCTGGAAGGTGCGAAAGAGCAAGGCATCCCTGCCGACGCGATCGTCAAGGAAAGTGCCCCGGCGCAGTTCGAAGTGAACCTGCACCACGTTGCCGACCCGATCAAGGCCTGCGACTACGCGGTCCTGCTCAAGCGCCTGATCAAAAACATCGCCTACGACCATGAAATGGACACCACCTTCATGGCCAAGCCTTACCCGGGCCAGGCGGGCAACGGTCTGCACGTCCACATCTCGATTCTTGATAAAGACGGCAAAAACATTTTTGCCAGTGAGGATCCCGAGCAGAACGCCGCACTGCGTCACGCGATCGGCGGTGTGCTCGAGACCCTACCGGCGCAGATGGCTTTCCTCTGCCCGAACGTCAACTCCTACCGTCGTTTCGGCGCACAGTTCTACGTGCCGAATGCACCGTGCTGGGGTCTGGACAACCGTACTGTTGCGGTACGTGTGCCAACCGGTTCCGCCGACGCGGTCCGTCTGGAACACCGTGTTGCCGGTGCCGATGCCAACCCGTACCTGCTGATGGCTTCGGTCCTGGCAGGCGTGCACCACGGCCTGACCAACAAGATCGAGCCGGGCGCACCCGTGGAAGGCAACTCCTACGAGCAGAACGAGCAAAGCCTGCCGAACAACCTGCGCGATGCATTGCGCGAGCTGGACGACAGCGAAGTCATGGCCAAGTACATCGATCCGAAATACATCGATATCTTCGTCGCGTGTAAAGAGAGCGAGCTGGAGGAGTTCGAACACTCCATCTCCGACCTCGAGTACAACTGGTACCTGCATACCGTGTAAGCGGTTGCAGTAAAAACAACGCCGCAGGCCTCACAGCATGCGGCGTTTTTATGTCCGAACACTAACTTTGTGGCGAGGGGATTTATCCCCGTTGGGTCGCGAAGCGGCCCCAAAGTCTGCAGCTGCGGTGTGTCAGGAGTATCGCGTACAGAGGTTTTGCGACTGCTTCGCAGCCGAACGGGGATAAATCCCCTCGCCACAGGGGTAATCGTCGCTATATGGATCTGCGTACAATGCCCGCTGCCCCGCAGGAGACTTCAATGACCCGACTCGCCACCCCACGCAAACCCCGCGCTCGCAGCCAGGCCCGGATCGATTCAATACTCGATGCCGCCCGCACGCTGCTGGCTGCCGAGGGCGTGGCCAGTCTGTCGATCTATAGCGTCGCCGAACGCGCAGAGATCCCGCCCTCCTCCGTCTACCACTTCTTTGCCAGCGTCCCGGCGCTGCTCGAAGCCCTGACAGCCGATGTCCATGCTGCGTTCCGTGCCTGCCTGCAAGCGCCCATCGACCACGAAGCCCTCAACGGCTGGCGCGATCTGTCGCGACTGGTGGAACAACGCATGCTCGCGATCTACAGCGAAGACGCCGCCGCCCGCCAGCTCATTCTTGCCCAGCACGGGTTGACCGAAGTCACCCAGGCCGACCGTCAGCACGACATCGAACTCGGCGACCTGATGCACAAACTCTTCGATCATCACTTCGAGTTGCCGACGCTGCCGAACGATGTCGATGTGTTTGCCCTGGCCATGGAGCTCGGCGACCGCGTCTATGCGCGCTCGGTGCAACAACACGGACAGATCACCCCACGCATGGCTGAAGAAGGGATGCGGGTGTTTGATGCTTATCTTGGGCTGTATTTGCCGCCGTACCTGCCCAAGCGCACCGTTTGATTATTCGCTGACCATCCCGGCCTGCTCGCGATAGCCGCACCGCTGATTTACCGGAAAACACGCATAAAAAACCCCGAAGGGCTTACACCCTTCGGGGTCGTTGTTTGCGCACGCGCTTACAACTTGGCGATCGACACCTCGGTGGATTTCACAAACGCGATCACTTCGCTGCCGACCACCAGCTCCAGCTCTTTCACCGAACGAGTGGTGATCACCGAGGTGACGATGCCGGAAGCGGTCTGCACGTCGATTTCGGACAGCACGTCGCCGAGTACGATTTCCTTGATGGAGCCTTTGAACTGGTTACGAACGTTGATGGCTTTGATCGTCATGATGTTGATTCCTGTCGTTGGATAAGGCTTGAGTTATTGAGCCCAACGCAATTGCGTAGGCAATGGTGAAACAGGTTCTGGTGCCGGCGGTTCGCCGGGCAACGCCAGCACGCGATTGAGGACTTCGGTTTCCAGCGCCGCCAGCCGATGGGAGCCACGAACCCGAGGGCGCGGCAGCTCAACGTGCAGGTCGAGGCCGACTTCGCCCTCTTCGATCAGGATCACCCGATCGGCAATCGACACCGCTTCACTGACGTCGTGGGTGACCAGCAACACGGTGAAACCGTGCTTCTGCCAGAGCCGTTCGATCAGCTGCTGCATTTCAATTCGGGTCAGTGCATCCAGCGCGCCCAGCGGTTCATCCAGCAACAGCAAACGCGGTTGATGGATCAGCGCGCGGGCCAGGGCCACACGTTGCTTTTGCCCGCCGGACAAGGCGGCCGGCCATTCATTGGCGCGGTCGGCCAGACCGACCGACTCCAGGGCTTCCAGCGCTTGTGGCCGCCAATTGCCCTTCAGCCCGAGGCCGACGTTGTCGATGACCTTTTTCCATGGCAGCAGGCGTGCTTCCTGGAACATCAATCGGGTGTCTTGCCGCGCCTCACTCAGCGGCGCGGAACCGGCCAGCAATTCACCGCCCGTGGGTTTGTCGAGACCGGCGAGCAAGCGCAGCAAGGTACTTTTGCCGCAACCGCTACGACCGACCACGGCGACAAACTGACCGGCCGGGATGTGCAGGTCGATATCACGCAGCACCTGCCGCGCACCGAAGGTTTTTTGCAGTTTGCGTACCGCCAGCGGAATCCCGCGCAGCAGGCGTGGAGGTTGTTGAGCCGTCATGCCGCACCTCCTTTAACAACCTGATAGGCCGGGTGCCAGCGCAACCACACGCGTTCAAGTCCACGGGCCGCGAGGTCGGCGAGTTTGCCGAGCACGGCGTACAAGAGAATCGCCAGCACCACCACGTCGGTCTGCAAGAACTCCCGGGCATTCATTGCCAGGTAGCCAATGCCGGAGCTGGCGGAAATGGTTTCCGCGACGATCAACGTCAGCCACATGAAGCCCAGCGCGAACCGCACGCCGACCAAAATCGAAGGCAGCGCTCCCGGCAGAATCACCTGACGGAACAGGCTGAAACCGGACAAGCCATAACTGCGGGACATTTCCACCAGCGCCGGATCGACGTTGCGGATGCCGTGATAGGTGTTGAGGTAGATCGGGAACAACGTGCCCAACGCCACCAGGAAAATCTTCGCCGACTCATCGATGCCAAACCACAGGATCACCAGTGGAATCAGCGCCAGGTGCGGCACGTTACGGATCATCTGCACCGAACTGTCGAGCAGGCGTTCGCCCCATTTCGACAAGCCGGTGATGAAACCCAGGGTCAGACCGATGCTGCCGCCGATGGCGAAGCCCAGCGCTGCACGCCAGCCGCTGATCGCCAGGTGCGTCCAGATTTCGCCGCTGCGAACCAGGCTGACGCCGGCTTCGATGACCGCGATCGGCGCCGGCAGAATCCGTGTCGACAACCAGCCCGCCGACACCGACAACTGCCACACCGCCAGCAGCAAAACAGGTAACGCCCAGGGCGCGAGGCTGTGGATAATTTTCTTCATGGCGCGCCTCAGCTCTGCGACGCGGCTTTGGGAAGGATGTCGTTGGCGACCATCTCACCAAACGGGCTGACGTAACCGGCGCTTTTCGGCAGTTCCGGACGTTCGATATCGAGGTGCGGGAACAGCAATTCGGCGACGCGGTAAGACTCTTCCAGGTGTGGATAACCGGAGAAGATGAACGTGTCGATGCCCAGGTCCGCGTATTCCTTCACGCGAGCGGCCACGGTCGGACCGTCGCCCACTAATGCTGTACCGGCACCGCCACGCACCAGGCCGACGCCGGCCCACAGATTGGGGCTGACTTCCAGGTTGTCGCGGCTGCCGCCATGCAGCGCGGCCATGCGTTGCTGACCGACCGAGTCGAAGCGCGCCAGAGAAGCCTGGGCGCGAGCGATGGTGTCGTCGTCCAGATGAGAGATCAGCCGATCCGCCGCTTGCCAGGCTTCGGCATTGGTTTCACGAACGATCACATGCAAGCGAATGCCGAAGCGCACGGTGCGACCGAGCTTTGCCGCTTTGGCTCGAACCTGTTCGATTTTTTCCGCAACCGCGGCCGGTGGTTCGCCCCAGGTCAGGACCATTTCGACCTGCTCTGCCGCGAGGTCTTGCGCCGCTTCCGAAGAACCGCCGAAGTACAGGGGCGGACGCGGTTGCTGAATCGGCGGGTAGAGCAACTTCGCGCCCTTCACGCTGATGTGCTGACCGTCGTAATCGACGGTTTCGCCTTCCAGCACGCGGCGCCAGATGCGGGTGAATTCCACCGAGGCTTGATAGCGCTCTTCGTGGGTCAGGAACAAACCGTCGCCGGCCAATTCTTCCGGATCACCGCCGGTTACCAGGTTGAACAACGCACGGCCGCCGGACAGGCGATCCAGCGTCGCGGCCTGACGCGCTGCCACCGTCGGGGAAATGATCCCGGGGCGCAGGGCGACGAGGAATTTCAAACGCTGGGTCACCGGGATCAGCGACGCGGCCACCAGCCACGAGTCTTCGCAAGAGCGACCCGTAGGAATCAGCACCCCGCCGAAGCCCAGACGATCCGCCGCTTGCGCGACTTGTTGCAGATAACCGTGGTCGACGGCGCGAGCGCCTTCGGCGGTGCCAAGGTAATGGCCGTCGCCGTGGGTAGGCAGGAACCAGAAGATATTGAGGCTCATGGAGTGGACTCCTTAGGAAATCAAATTACTGCGCTTGGGCAACGGCCGCCGGTGGCGTCCAGATCACGTCTTTGATGCTCAGCGGCTTTGGAATCAGCTTGAGCTGATAGAAGGTGTCAGCAATTTTCTGTTGCGCGGCGACCACTTCAGGCGTGAGGAACAGCGCACCGTAGCCCTGGCGTTTCATCGAGGTCAGGGTGATGTCCGCTGGCAGGCCAATCAGTGGCGAGACTTGTTTGGTCACGTCTTCAGGATTGGCCTTGGACCATTCGCCCACGGCGCGCACTTCTTCCACCAGAGTCTTGATCACCTCCGGATTTTTCTGCGCATAAGGCTTGGTAGCGAGGTAGAACTGATGGTTGTCGACGATGCCTTGGCCATCGCGCAGGGTGCGTGCCTGCAGCTGTTGTTCGGCGGCGGCCTGGTACGGGTCCCAGATCACCCAGGCATCGACGCTGCCACGTTCGAACGCAGCGCGGGCATCGGCCGGCGGCAGGAATACGGTCTGGATGTCGGTGTATTTGAGGCCGGCATCTTCCAGTGCGCGGACCAACAGGTAGTGCACGTTGGAGCCTTTGTTCAGGACGACTTTCTTGCCCTTGAGGTCCTGCACCGATTTGATCGCCGAGTCCTTCGGCACCAGGATCGCTTCGCTGTGTGGCGCTGGTGGTTCGTAGGCGACGTAGAGCAGATCGGCGCCGGCTGCTTGAGCGAATACCGGTGGCGTTTCACCCGTAACGCCGAAGTCGATGGAGCCGACGTTCAGGCCTTCGAGCAGTTGCGGGCCGCCGGGGAATTCAGTCCATTGCACGTCCACGCCTTGGGCGGCGAGGCGTTTTTCGAGTGTGCCTTTGGCTTTGAGCAGCACCAGGGTGCCGTATTTTTGATAGCCGATTCGCAACGTCTCGGCTTGTACTTGAGAAATAACGCCGAAGGACACAGCCGCAGCAAACAGAGCGACCAGACCACGACGCAAAATGACAGTGCGCATGGCGCTCTCCTTTTTGCAGTTGGGTTTTGGCTGCACCTGCTTGGCCGTTGGCGGCTGAGTAAGGTGAGTACTTCAAATTGGGGTAAGGCTTAAATGCTCCAGCGAGCACTCAACAAACGTTCATTCAACAGGTTCGGATCGATCGGCTTGGACCGTCGGGCCATGGCGCTGAAAAACAGCTCCAGTGATTCATTTAGCCTTTCTTCCAGCTCCGGTGCCAACTGCGCCTGGACGCTGCCTTCGCCGTAAGCAATCTGGCTGTCTACGGCGAAAATCCCGTGGAGCATTTCCTGGGCTTTCAACGCCGACAACACTGGCTTGAGCGCGTAATCCACCGCCAGCATGTGGGCGATGCTGCCGCCGGTGGCCATTGGCAAAACCACCTTGTGGGCCAGGGCACGCTCGGGCAGCAGGTCCAGCACGGTTTTCAATGCGCCGGAGAACGACGCTTTGTAGACCGGCGTTGCGATCAGCAGGCCATCGGCGTTTTCAATCTGTTGCAGCAGGTCGATCACCTTCGGGCTGTCGAAGCGTGCATGCAGCAAGTCTTCGGCCGGGAAGTCCCGCACCTGGTAACTCACCACTTCTACACCTTGCTCCTGCAACCAGCGTTGGGAGCGCTCCAGCAGCACCCCGGAACGGGAGCGTTGGCTGGGACTGCCACCGAGTGAGACGACCAGCATTCAGACGATTCCTTGAACGGTGTTGGCGATTCGCAGTTTGCGATCTCGCCTTGATGGAAGTGACCTTAACAGGTGATTGTTATATCTATAAATCATATTTATTCATTTGTTTATGCGTTTTAGAGATATGCAATTGCCTTTTCCGGGCGAAAAAAAAGGCCGTCGAAACGGCCTGAAATCCCCTGCATCGTGGTTCTGTAGTGGTCGGACTTACGCCATCGCGAGCAGGCTCACTCCTACATTTGAGATGCACTCCCCCTGTAGGAGTGAGCCTGCTCGCGATGGCGGCATCAGCCACACCGTAAATGTTGATGACTTAGCGATTCGGTTGCGGCGTCAGGCGCAGGTACGGTTTCACCGCGCGATAGCCCTTGGGAAAGCGCTTCTTGATTTCGTCTTCGTCCTTGAGCGACGGCACGATCACTACTTCATCACCGTCCTGCCAGTTGGCCGGGGTGGCCACCTTGTAGTTGTCGGTAAGTTGCAGCGAATCGATCACGCGCAGAATTTCATGGAAGTTACGGCCGGTGCTCGCCGGGTAGGTGATGGTCAGCCGAACCTTTTTGTTCGGGTCGATCACGAACAGCGAACGCACGGTCAGGGTGTCGTTGGCATTGGGATGGATCAGGTCGTAGAGGTCCGAGACCTTGCGGTCGGCGTCGGCGAGGATGGGGAAGTTGACGAGGGTGTTCTGGGTTTCGTTGATGTCTTCGATCCACTTGTGGTGCGAGTCCACCGGATCAACCGACAAGGCGATGGCTTTCACGCCGCGCTGCGCAAACTCGTCCTTGAGCTTGGCAGTGAAGCCCAACTCGGTGGTGCACACCGGGGTGAAGTCCGCCGGGTGGGAAAACAGCACGCCCCAGCTATCGCCCAGCCATTCGTGGAAACGGAGGGTGCCGGCGCTGGAATCCTGTTCAAAGTCGGGGGCGATATCGCCCAGTCTGAGGCTCATGGTGCTGCTCCTGGTGAGTGCTTGTTGAGGTCAACTGTGCCTGCATTTCTTATTCATTAAAAAGAATAGATATCGATTTACTTAGATCGTAATTGAATATTAAAAATGTGTTCATTGGACCTCGGCGATGATCGGGAGGACTATCGCTCACAAGGTTCGAGAAGGCCTTGAGTTGCTGCACAAAGAGGGAAATTTCGAGGAGGGTTTACGGGGGTGAGCCTGACTTGAAAACGCAAAAGCCCCGCCCGGCGAGATGCCGGGCGGGGCTTTTTTTCAGCGGTTACGCGAGCGCTATTACAGCAGCGGGATCGAGTAGCTGACGATCAGGCGGTTTTCGTCCTGCGAACGAGTGCTCGGCAGGTCGGTACGCCACATAGCGTTTTTCCACATGACACCAAGGTTTTTCAGCGGGCCTTCTGGTACGACGTAACCCAGAGTCAGGTCGCGTTCCCACTCGGAAGCACCGTTAGCCAACTCGCCACCGCGAGCGTTGACGGTATCAATGTCATCACCTTTCAGGTAGATCAGACCGGCCGTCAGACCTGGTACACCGACCTTGGCAAAGTCATACGAGTAGCGTGCTTGCCAAGTGCGCTCGCCGGCACGGGCGAACTTCTGGATCTGCATGTCGGTAGTCAGGTAAGCCGAAGCGCCGTCACCCTGGTTCAAGTAAGGGAAGTCGCTGCTACCGTTGCTGACCTGATAGCCGCCGCCGAAGGTGTGGCCGGCAACGGTATACAGGAACAGGCCGCTATACAGGTTGTTGTCGACCTTGCCTTTACCGTTTGGCGCATTGTAGTTGCCAGAGGTGAAGTAGTTGGCGTCGTGACCGTTGGCACCGTCATCCCGGCTGTTGAAGTAGCGCAGGTCGGATTTCAGAACGCCCGGGCCGATTGCCCAGTTGTGAACCAGACCCAGGAAGTGCTGCTTGTAGAAATCTTCCAGGTTGCCGTAGTAGTACTGGGCAGTCAGGTCTTTGGTGATTTTGTAGTCACCGCCACCGTAGATGAACTTGTTGCTGTCACGGAAGCTAGTACCGCGCGTGTTCGCACCAGCAATCGACAACTCTTCGTTGTTGCTGGAGTTACGGCCCTTGGCGTGCTCGATCTGACCACCGACCAGTGTAAGGTCCTTGATCTCGCCCGAAGTGATCTGGCCACCCTGGAAGGTTTGTGGCAGCAGACGACCGTCGTTGGTCACGATTACCGGGTTCTTCGGCTGCAGGGTACCCAGCTTCAGTTCAGTCTGGGAGATCTTGGCTTTGGCAGTCAGGCCCAGGCTGGAGAAGTTATCCACCGCTTGGCCGTTGGACTCGCTTGGGAAAACAGTGCCGCCATAAGCGGGACCAGGGGAGCCATTGGCGGTAACGTTGCCATTAGTGCCGCCGCCCGAATCCAGACGTACACCCAGCAGGCCGATGGCGTCGATACCGAAGCCGACAGTGCCTTGGGTATAACCGGAAGTGAAGCGCAGATCGAAGCCTTGGCCCCACTCTTCGTTTCTGCTTGGATCGGCAGTGCCGTCACGGTAATCCGTGTTGATGTAGAAGTTACGCAGCCCCAAAGTAGCTTTGCTGTCTTCGATGAAACCGGCGGCGCCTGCCTGCTGCGCCAAAACCCCTACGGCCACAGCCAGGGCCAAGGTGGACTTGTTCATTTGTTTCGCTCCTATCGTTTCTAATTTTTGAGGTCCTGGGTCGAATGCCCTGGATCCTGAAATGCGCGGTGAGTGCCAGACCGTGTAACGACGGCAATGGCCTGACCCCTGTGATTTTGGCCCGCATGATAAACACAAAAAGAATTATTTCATCATTTTTCATGCCATTCAGGAATATAGCTTCGCGTTATTACTCTGAGTCGGGACACAAGGTATCGGCTCTTAAGCCACCCACTTTAGGCGTTTGTCTTAAAAGCTAAAAAGAATAAAAAATTACTATATAAGCTCTTTTTGGAATATTAAGAAAAACACAAAAAAAACCTCGCCGGCAGGCGAGGCTTTTTCTGACAGCTATTACAAGAAGCTGTAGGTGTAGTTGAAGATCAGACGGGTCTGGTCCTGGCTGGCGATACCGGTATCGCTACCACGGTAAGTGCCATGACGCAGTGTTGTGCCGAAGCCTTTGAGTACGCCTTGCTGGATGGTGTAGTCCACACGCAGGTCGCGTTCCCACTCGGACTGATCAGGGCTCGTACCGTTTTTGGCCTTGATGTTATCGCCATACAGGTAGGCGGCCGAGGCTTTCAGACCTGGCACACCCAACGCAGCGAAGTCGTAGGAGTACTGACCGAACGTGGTGTTTTCACCGGCCCGGACAAAGCCGTTGATCATGGAATCGGTGAACAGGTAGAAGCTCGCACCACCCGCTTCTTCGCTGCGACGGTTGTCATTCACAACGCTACCCTGGTTCAGGTAGACGAAACCGCCGTCATCATTGACGCGTTGATGACCCAGCAGGAACGCGTTGCCACCCAGGGTGTAGGTGAACATTGCGCTCCAGGTCTTGTTGTCGACCTCACCCGGGGTCTTGGCGTAACCACCGTTGTTGTTGAACTGATAGCCCGCATCGCCGTTCTTGCCATCGGAACCGCTATCGAAGTAGCGCAGGTCCGTCTTGAAGGACTGATTGGTACCAATCGGCCAGACATGTACCAGACCCAGGAAGTCCTGTTTGTAGTAGTCCTTCAGATTCGCATGGTAGTACTGCAGAGTCAGGTCTTTGGTGACCTTCCAGTCGGCACCGGCGTAACGGAACTGGTTGCTCTCCTCGGTACCACCAGCCACGGCCAGACCGGTGCTGTTGGAAGAGGCGCGACCTGCCGCGTGCTCCAACTGACCAACGTTGAAGGTAACGTTGTCGATTTCCTTCGAGGAGATCGTGCCACCCTCAAAGGTCTGTGGCAGCACACGGCTGTCGTTCGCGACCAGAATCGGCATGTTCGGTTGCAACGCGCCGCCCAAGTGGGCCTCGGTCTTGGAGAAGCGTGCCTTTACGTTAGCTGCCGCGCGGCTCCACTCACTCGCCGCCGAACCATCGGAGTCGCTTGGGAAGAATGAGCTCGGGTACGGGTGATGCCCCTTGCCGCCGTCCAGATGGATACCGACCAGTGCTTGAGCGTCGATACCGAAGCCGACAGTACCTTGGGTGAAACCGGACAGATAATCAAATTTGAGGCCTTCAGCGGTCTCTTTCTGATCGGCACCGCCGTCACGGTTATCGTTGTTGAAATACATAGTGCGGGAACTGACGGAAGCTTTGCTGTCTTCCAGGAAACCCGCGGCGCCTGCCTGCTGCGCCAAAACCCCGACGGCCACGGCTACACCCAGAGCCAAGGTGGACTTGTTCATTGTTTCACTCCTCTCGTTTCTAATTCTTGTGTTCCTGGCCCTGGGTCGTATGCCCGGGATCCTAAGATGCGCGATTAGCGCCAGACCGTGACTCACAAGTCAATCGTAACTTTGTGTGTCTACGACCATAGTCTAATCCCCAGTAAATTCGCTCCTTGCCGGGCCATAAACCCAAAAAGAATCACCCAATTCTTTTTCATACCCTTTAGGAATTAAGCTCCGCACTACTCCTTGAGCCGGAACACGGGCGCCGGCTCATAAGCTAATTCCTAAAGGGTATTTGTTAGCCTTTTTTTAGATCGATTGGCGTTGACGCAATTCACGATCAATCCCTATCGAAAGGCAGCGCCATGACGACCAACGCGCACTATCCGGTTCAATTGTTACAGTTTGTGTATCGCTAATACTATCTTTTGGCGCTCACGCGGCGAACCTCACGATCGGTTATCAAACCGGCATCGACCCCAGCAAAGTCCCCAAGCAGACGGACTGTACGAGAAAACCATAGGCCAGAAAATTGACTGGCGTCGTTTCAATAGCGGCCAGGAAGTGGTTACTGCCATTGCTTCCGGCGATGTGCAGATTGGCAACCTCGGTTCAAGTCCGCTGGCAGCCGCTGCTGGTGCGTTTGTGCATAAGGACCGCTGACTCGGTACCAGTGCAAAAATCGCCAAACTGACCGGAGCCAATGTCGTCGATGTGCCGGAGTTGCTAGCCGGCTCCACGTTCCCGGATGCTAAAGCCCAACAGACCACCGCGCTGCTGGACGGCGGCACGGCCAAGGCGATTGGCGAGACGGCGAAGTTCTTGAAGGAACAAGGGAAGGTTGAAACGGTGCTGCCGGATTATTCGCCGTATGTCAGCACAAAGTACGTCACGGAATAAGACGCGAAACCTGTGGCGAGGGAGCTTGCTCCCGCTGGAGGCCGAAGGACTCCCTGTATCAGCGATACGGTTCTGTCAGGCACACCGCATCGACCGGTTTTGGGGCCGCTTCGCAACCCAGCGGGAGCAAGCTCCCTCGCCACAAAAACTTGCGGTTACAGGGTTTTTTCGAAGATCTTCGAATTACGCTGATAGTTGTACAGCGACGCCCGCGCCGACGGCAGGCGCTCTACGCTGCTCGGCACGAACCCACGCTCGCGAAACCAGTGAGCGGTCCGGGTCGTCAGGACGAACAAGGTTTTCAGCCCCTGCGCCCGGGCGCGGGTTTCGATGCGCTCCAGCAACTCATCACCACGACCGCCATGGCGATACTCCGGGTTCACCGCCAGACACGCCAACTCGCCCGCATCCGAATCAGCAATCTGATACAGCGCCGCACACGCGATGATCATGCCTTCGCGTTCGACCACACTGAACTGCTCGATCTCACGCTCCAGCACCTCACGGGAACGGCGCACCAGAATGCCCTGCTCTTCCAGCGGGCTGATCAAGTCCAGCAAACCACCGACGTCTTCGATTGCCGCTTCGCGCACAACCTCAAATTGCTCCTGGGCCACCAGCGTACCGCCACCGTCACGGGTGAACAGTTCGGTCAGCAGCGCGCCGTCTTCGGCGTAGCTGACGATATGACTGCGAGCCACGCCACCACGGCAGGCCTCAGCGGCCGCATCCAACAGCTCAGCCTGATAGTTGCTGCCCAGGCGCTGCAGATGCGCCGGCACTTGTTGCGGGCGCAACTCACGAACCAGACGACCATTTTCATCGATCAGCCCCAGGTCGGCGCCGAACAACAGCAGCTTGTCCGCCCCCAGATCGATGGCGGCGCGGGTGGCGACGTCTTCGCAGGCGAGGTTGAAAATCTCACCGGTCGGCGAGTAACCCAGTGGCGACAACAGCACGATGGAGCGTTCATCCAGCAGACGATTGATGCCCTTGCGGTCGACCCGACGCACTTCGCCGGTGTGGTGATAGTCGACACCTTCGAGCACGCCGATCGGCCGCGCCGTGACCAGATTGCCGCTGGCCACTCGCAGGCGCGAGCCCTGCATTGGCGATGAAGCCATGTCCATGGACAGCCGCGCTTCGATGGCGATACGCAGCTGACCCACCGCATCGATCACACACTCCAGCGTCGCGGCATCGGTGATGCGCATCCCGTGGTGGTAATGCGGGGTCAGGCCGCGCGCAGCCAGGCGGGTTTCAATTTGCGGACGGGAACCGTGAACCAGCACCAGTCGCACACCCAAGCTGTGCAACAGCACCAGGTCGTGGACGATATTGCCGAAGTTCGGGTGCTCCACGCCGTCGCCGGGCAGCATGACGACGAAGGTGCAATCGCGGTGGGCATTGATGTAAGGCGAAGCGTGACGAAGCCAATTAACGTATTCGGGCATGAACCTGGGCCTGTAATAAATAGCAGCCAAAAAATGGGCGAAACAGAAAACGCACAGCGGGCTGATGGTTATCGTCGGAACAGGCTTGGCGACACGCGCGCTCTCCTCATGAATACGGGTTGGGACACGGGCGATTTATACTAGAGGCGCCGGTGTCAGGCAGTAATGTTCAATCAGTTGACGTAATAGATGCACCGTAGGCTGCAAACGTGACATTTCGAGGTATTCCCCCGGTTGGTGCGCACAAGCGATGTCGCCAGGGCCGAGCACCAGGGTTTCGCAGCCAAGACGCTGAAGATAAGGCGCTTCGGTGCCGAACGCCACTGCTTCGGCACGATGGCCGGTGAGCTTTTCCGCGACCCGGACCAATTCGGCGTCCTCAGCCTGCTCGAACGGCGGCACTTCGGGGAACAGCGGCGCGTAATCGATCTTCACCTGATGCCACTCGGCAATGGGCTTGAGCTTCTGCAGAATCTCCGCGCGCAGGGCATTGGGGTCCATGCCCGGCAACGGGCGCAGATCAAACTCCAGCGAACACTGACCGCAAATACGGTTGGGGTTATCGCCGCCATGGATGCAGCCGAAATTCAGGGTCGGCATCGGCACACTGAACTGTGGATTACGGAACTCACGCTGCCACGCCAACCGCAAACCGCGCAGCTCACCGATGGCATCGTGCATGGCTTCGAGGGCGCTGTGGCCGAGGCGCGGATCCGAGGAGTGGCCGCTCTGACCAAGGATGTCGATGCGCTCCATCATGATGCCTTTGTGCATGCGGATCGGCTTGAGCCCGGTCGGCTCGCCGATCACCGCCGCACGACCCAGCGGACGCCCGGCTTCGGCCAGGGCGCGGGCGCCGGACATCGAGCTTTCTTCATCACAGGTAGCGAGGATCAACAGCGGTTGTTTGAACGGCTGATCGAGCAGAGGAATGACGGCTTCGATGGCCAGCGCGAAAAAGCCCTTCATGTCGCAACTGCCCAGCCCCACCCAGCGGCCATCGACTTCGGTCAGCTTCAGCGGATCGGTCTGCCACAGCGCACCATCGAACGGCACCGTGTCGCTGTGACCGGCCAGCACCAAGCCACCGGGACCGGAACCAAAACTGGCCAGCAGATTGAATTTGCCGGAGCTGACCTGCTGGATGTCGCAGGTAAAACCCAGATCGCCGAGCCACGTCGCCAGTAAATCAATCACCGGACGGTTGCTTTGATCGAGGCTGGCCTGCGTACAGCTGACGGACGGCGCAGCGATCAGCGCAGCGAACTGATCTTTCATGGACGGCAAAAGCATCGCTGACTCCCAACTCCCGATTTGAACTCCATCATAGAACCATCCGGCGACAGGAATAAACCGCCGCGGCGCGTAGGACGGATGAGTCCTGTACACTGCACGACCTTGGCAGCCACACATTCCCCCGGCTGCGCTCCCGATCCTGGATTTTCCGGCCATGCAGAAAGAAACCGAAATCAAACTCCGCGTCAGCCGAGAAACTCTCGCTGCCCTGCGCGAGCACCCGCTCCTGAAAAAACGCAACAAAAGTGGCTGGGAACGCCGTGAGTTGATGAACCAGTACTTCGACACGCCCGAGCGCGACCTGGCCCGCGCCAAGGTTGCCCTGCGCCTGCGCCGCGATGGCGAAGAAGTGATTCAGACCCTCAAGACCCGTGGCCATAGCGTCGCCGGTTTGTCCGAGCGTAACGAATACGACTGGAACCTGCCCAAAGCCAAGCTCGACGTGAAGAAACTCGACGGCGAATGCTGGCCCGAAGAGCTGGCCGAGCTGGACAAGAAAACCCTGAAGGCGATTTTCACCACCGATTTCGTTCGCGAACGCGCTGAAATCGCCTGGGGCCGTGGCAAGACCAAAGTGGTCATCGAAGCTGCGCTGGACCTCGGCCACGTGGTGGTCGGCAAGCAGAAAGAAGAAATCTGCGAACTGGAACTGGAACTGCGCGAAGGCGAACCGGCTGCTCTGCTGGAACTGGCCGCCGAACTGGCCGCGACCCTGGCCCTGATGCCGTGTGACATCAGCAAAGCCGAGCGCGGTTATCGCTTGTACGACGCCAACAGCTACTCGCTGAGCCTGCCGGCGCCACAGATCACCGCTGAAACCCCGCTGGACGATGCTTTCGCCGCGCTGAGCTGGCACTTGCTGAGCAGCAGCCAGCGCCTGGCCGAGCAGTATCGTTTCAACGGCCACTGGCGCCTGTTGCAGGACTGGGTCGAAAACCTGGCTGAATTGCGCGCGTTGCTGAGCAGCCTGGGCCAAGCCGCGCCACGTCAGTCGACGCACGATCTGCGCGTCGCGCTGGATGCCTTGCTCGAAGACTGGCGTCCGCTGGTACAAGCCGGTGTCGACGACGAAGACGTACGCAAAGCCGCGCCGGAGCAGTTCCTCGAAGAACTGGAAGATCCGCGCTGGGGCTTGTTCTCGCTGAACACTTCGCGCTGGTTGCTGGCCCGCACTTGGGCGGCTGATCGCAACGTCCGTGGCAATCGCCAGGGCGCTGCGCAATTGGGCAGTTGGTTGCCGCGTTTGTTGGGCGAGGAAGCGACTTCCCTGCAACTGCAGCGTTATCAGCAACAGCCGGAAGACCTGGCCGAGCAACTGCCGCGCATCGAGCGCATCCAGGCCTGGCTGCACCATGCCCGCAACGTGCTGGATATCCCGGAAATGGATCGACTGTACGGTGAGCTGAAACTATTGGCGCAACTGGCTAATGAGCCGATCACCGATGAATCGCTGGATGCGCGCAAGCAGCAGGCGATCGCGGTGTATCAGAATCGTGCGTGGAAAATGCTGCTGCGCATGTAAATCCCTGTGGCGAGGGAGCTTGCTCCCGCTGGACTGCGCAGCAGGCCCATATTTTGGGGCTGCTTCGCTGCCCAGCGGGAGCAAGCTCCCTCGCCACAAAAGCACTCTGCCAGCGCTACACCGGCAAACTCGTCGTGGATTTGATTTCCGACAACGCCACGATCGAGTTCACCTCCTGAATCCCCGGCACCATCGACAGCTTCTCGAAGAAGAACCGCTCATACGCCTCAATGTCCGCCGTCACAATCCGCAGCAAGAAATCCACCGACCCCATCAGCACATAACATTCCAGCACTTCGGGAAAGCCGCGAATCGCCTCGGTGAATTCGGTGAAGTTCGACCGCCCGTGAGCGTTGAGTTTGATCTCGGCAAAAATCTGCGTGTTCAGACCGATTTTCTTCCGGTCGAGCAAGGTCACCTGCCCCCGAATGATCCCCTCCTCCTTCATCCGCTGTATCCGCCGCCAGCACGGCGACTGCGACAACCCCACCTGTTCTGCAATCTGCGCGCTGGAGAGCGAAGCGTCCTCTTGCAGCAACGCGAGTATCTTGCGGTCGTAGCCATCCAGCTCGCTGTGCATAAAAAAACCTTTGATTGATAACTTACCGAATCAAGCAATTCAAACAATCGCCAATAAGCCCAATCATAGATAAGAAATGCCCGGCACCGAATGTAAAAATTCCTCCAGTGATTTTGGAGACCGACCATGCCGCATCTAGAAGCCGTCAACACCCAGCACACCCGCGCCGATGTCTGGAACGTCAGCAACGCCCACTGCCGCGTTCACTATCAAATGCTGGCCGAGGCCGAACCGGATCTGCTGTGCCGAGTGCTCAACCTGTTCGCCTTGCAGTTTCTGACGCCGCAACAGGTCAACGTGCAGCGGATGGACGATCTGCTGTCGATCGACATCGTGATGGACGGCCTGAGCTGGCATCGCGCCCAGGTAATCGCGGAAAAATTACGTAACCTGATCAGCGTCTGTTCGGTTGAGCTGCAAGCGGCTGATTGCGCGTGGGATGAACCGGCTCAGGCGGCAGGCTGAAAAAACTCGACACGGCTTCGTCGCGTAGTGGCCCAACGGTCTGCGGCTCCGCGACTATCCTTTGCGAACTGTTGTTCATGAGGAGCCCGCATGTCCGTTCAACTTGCCATTCAGGACCGCTGGCTGGATCTCAATGATTTGCTGCGTGAACTGGTCGCCCAAGGTTTCATCAGTCAGGACTCGGCCGAACACGCGCTCAATGCTCGACGCCGTCACGCCGCGAATGGCCAGATGCACCCGCTGGAATTCATCGCCAGCCAACTTCTGGACGATCTCAGCCGTCCCGGCAAACACCTCGACCTGGAAAGCCTGACGCTTTGGCTGTCACAGCAGGCCGGCCAGCCTTATCTGCGTATCGACCCGCTGAAAATCAACGTGGCGGCGATTACGCCGCTGATGTCCTACGCCTTCGCCCAGCGTCACAAGATTCTTGCGGTGTCCATCGACCGCGACGCAGTCACCGTGGCCAGCGCCCAGCCCTACGTCACCGGCTGGGAAGCCGACCTGACCCACGTGCTGAAACTGCCGATCAAGCGTGTGGTGGCCAACCCGGTCGACATCCAGCGCTTCAGCGTGGAGTTCTTCCGCCTGGCCAAATCGGTCAGCGGCGCGACCAATGCCGATCAGCAGATGAACACGCTGGGCAATTTCGAACAGTTGCTCAACCTCGGCGCCAGCGACCAGGAACCGGACGCCAACGACGCGCACATCGTTAACATCGTCGACTGGTTGTTCCAGTACGCGTTCCAGCAACGCGCCAGCGATATCCACATCGAGCCGCGGCGCGAACAAGGCACGGTGCGCTTTCGCATCGACGGCGTGCTGCACAATGTCTATCAATTCCCGCCGCAAGTGACCATGGCCATCGTCAGCCGCCTGAAAAGCCTCGGGCGGATGAACGTCGCGGAAAAACGCAAACCCCAGGACGGCCGGGTCAAGACCAAAACCCCGGACGGTGGTGAAGTCGAGCTGCGGCTGTCGACATTGCCTACCGCATTCGGCGAAAAAATGGTCATGCGGATATTCGATCCGGAAGTACTGCTCAAGGACTTTGATCAGTTGGGCTTCTCCGCCGACGACCTGCGCCGCTGGCAAGACATGACGAGCCAGCCCAACGGCATCATCCTGGTCACCGGCCCGACCGGTTCCGGCAAGACCACCACGCTGTACACCACCCTGAAAAAACTGGCGACGCCGGAGGTCAACCTCTGCACCATCGAAGACCCGATCGAAATGGTCGAGCCGGCGTTCAACCAGATGCAGGTCCAACACAACATCGATCTGACCTTCGCCGCCGGTGTGCGCGCGCTGATGCGACAAGACCCGGACATCATCATGATCGGTGAGATCCGAGATCTGGAAACCGCTGAAATGGCGATCCAGGCTGCGCTCACGGGCCACTTGGTGCTGTCGACGCTGCACACCAACGATGCGCCGAGCGCGATCAGCCGCTTGCTGGAACTGGGCGTGCCGCATTACCTGATCAAAGCCACGGTACTTGGCGTCATGGCCCAGCGCCTGGTCCGCACCTTGTGCCCGCATTGCAAGGCGCCGCTGACCCTGGGTGAAGAAGACTGGCAAACCTTGACCCGGCCCTGGCAGGCACCGTTGCCGAACAATGCGCATCGCGCCATCGGTTGCCTGGAATGCCGCGATACCGGTTACCGCGGCCGCGCCGGGGTCTACGAAATCATGCAACTGACGGACGGCGTCAAAGCGCTGATCAACCCCGACACCGATTTGCTGGCGGTGCGGCGTCAGGCGTTCAAGGAAGGCATGCGCAGTTTGCGGCTGTCAGGGGCGCAAAAAGTCGCAGCGGGTTTCACGACGGTTGAGGAGGTGCTGCGAGTAACGCCGCAGAGCGAACAAAAGTAGGCGCGGCCTGTCATGGAACTCGATTGGGGAATTGGCAATCCAACGCCGTAGTTAACCCAGTGGAGTCACCCAATATGCGTTTCAAACTTGCTATCGCTACCATCGCCTTGTTGTCCCTTCCTGTCGGTTCGGCGATGGCCGATAGCTTTTGGCGTAACGTCATCTCATCCGGTGCGACCACCGGTTCGACCTACCTGACCTTCAAGGATAACAAGCTGATCGTCGCCGCCCAGGACGATGCCGGCAGCTTTGTCGCCAGTGACGGCGGCATTCGCGGTCCATACCTGGAGGCCGCGATGCAGAAAGTCCGCGCCGACAACCCTGGCCTGCAAGCCACGGACATGGAACTGGCGAACGCGATCCTGGCGAAGAATGCCGTTGCTTCGAATTAAGATTTACTGCTGAACAAAAATGCCGCTCTCAATGAGCGGCATTTTTTTGAACCAGAGAAATTGCACGGCTATTTCCTACGCACGCTAACGCCAAAACCCTGACATACAGACGAGTTTTCACCGACCTTCTGATGAAAGCTCCGATATGAGCGCCAGACGTGCGAACTCAAACTTTGTCGATTCGGATTACCCCACGAGCGAATCGACTCACATGAAAAAACCAGTCTTATCTTTACTTCTGCTGGCCGCCTACAGTCACGTTTCCCACGCGGAAGGCCTGTACGGCTCGATAAAAATCCAGAGTGTCCAGCAAGACCTTGCCGACGCCCTGCTCACAAGTCCCAGGGTGAACAACCGTATCGTCAGTCCGGAGCGCAACAAAGATGTCGGCGGCTCCGTTGCGCTCGGCTATGAGTTCACAGGTGGATGGCGCCTGGAAAGCGAGTACACCATCAAGCAGGACTCGGAGTTCAAGAGTTACTGGGCGCCATTCAACGCCAACGTCAACAACATGCAGGTCTCATCCAAACGCCTGATGTTCAATGCCTATAAGGACTTCCCCTTGACCCAAAGCCTATCGCTGTACGCCATGGCCGGCGCAGGCGTGGCCCATATCAATTCCGAAGGCTATCAGTCCAACCCTTCACGTCGATTTGCCAACAATACCCAAAACAATTTCGCTTACTCCCTGGGCGTCGGTGCAGACCTCAAACTGACCCGGCAAATTACCGTCGGCACCGGCTACCGCTATGTCGACATGGGTAAGGTTGAAACCGGCTATAACACCTTCGCCAACCGCATCAATGCGCAGGACGAACAACTAAAGGGCAAGCTTCGAGAGCAGAATCTTTACGTTGAAGCGCGGATGTCGTTCTGATTCATGACTCAAAAAAATGCCGCTCTCCATGAGCGGCATTTTTTGCCCGAATACAAAACGGTGTGTCAGCGGTAATCATCCACCGGGACGCAAGCGCAAAACAGATTGCGGTCACCGTAGACGTTGTCCACCCGGTTCACCACCGGCCAGTATTTGTGCGCCTTGGTGTGAGCATCCGGCGTCACCGCCTGCCCGATGCTGTAGGACCGTTCCCAAACCCCGGTGATATCCGCCAGGGTATGCGGCGAACGTTTCAGCGGGTTGTCATCGGCCGGCCAGTTGCCGTTCTGCACCTCGGTGATTTCCGCACGGATACTCAGCATCGCCCCGATAAACCGGTCCAGCTCCGCCTTCGATTCACTTTCGGTGGGCTCAACCATCAACGTCCCCGGCACCGGAAACGACATGGTCGGCGCATGGAAGCCATAGTCCATCAGCCGCTTGGCGACGTCCTCCTCGCTGATCCCGGTCAGCGTCTTGAGTGGCCGCAGGTCAAGAATGCATTCGTGCGCCACCCGCTCGTTGCGCCCGGTGTAAAGCACCGGGAACGCCCCGGACAAGTGCTGCGCCAGGTAATTCGCGGCGAGAATCGCTACTTCACTGGCATCCGCCAATTGCGGCCCCATCATCGCGATGTACATCCAGCTGATCGGCAGGATGCTCGCACTGCCCCAGGGCGCTGCGCTGACTGCGCCGTTTTGCGCTAGCGGCCCTTCGATCGGCACCACCGGGTGATTGGCCACAAACGGCGCCAGATGCGCCCGCACACCAATCGGCCCCATGCCCGGCCCGCCGCCACCATGGGGAATACAGAAAGTCTTGTGCAGATTCATGTGGGACACGTCGGCGCCAATGTCCGCCGGGCGCGCCAGTCCGACCTGAGCGTTGAGGTTGGCGCCATCCATGTACACCTGGCCGCCGTGGCTGTGGATAACTTCGCAGATTTCGCTGATGCCTTCCTCGTACACGCCGTGGGTCGAAGGATACGTCGCCATCAGGCAGGCGAGTTTGTCTCCGGCCTCCGCTGCCTTGCCTTTGAGATCATCCAGATCAACGTTGCCCGCCTCGTCGCATTCGACGATCACCACCCGCATACCGGCCATCTGCGCCGACGCCGGGTTGGTGCCGTGGGCCGAGGACGGGATCAGGCAGATATCCCGCGCGCCCTCATGACGACTCTCGTGATATTTGCGGATCGCCAGCAACCCGGCGTACTCGCCTTGGGCGCCGGAGTTGGGTTGCATGCAGATCGCGTCGAAACCGGTAATCGCGCAGAGCCAGCGCTCCAGCTCTTCGATCATCAACGAGTAACCCACCGCCTGCTCTTTCGGCACAAACGGGTGCAGGTTGGCGAACTGCGGCCACGTGATCGGGATCATCTCGCTGGTGGCATTGAGTTTCATGGTGCAAGAGCCCAGCGGGATCATCGATTGATTGAGCGCCAGGTCCTTGTTCTCCAGTTGCTTGAGGTAGCGCAGCATCTCGGTTTCGCTGTGATGGGCGCTGAACACCGGGTGACGCAGATAAGACGAGGTGCGCAGCAGACCTGCGGGAATGCCGGAAGCAAGGGTTTCAGCGTCCAGTTCATCGACGTTAAGCCCATGATCGGAACCGAGGAACACATCAAACAACTTCGCGACGGTGGACTCGTCAGAGGTTTCGTCGAGGCTCAGCCCCAACTGCCCGCGCCCGAGGATGCGCAAATTGATCTGTGCGGCCTGGGCGCTTTCGATGATTGCCGTCTGAGTACCACCGACCTCCAGCGTCAGCGTGTCGAAAAAGTGTGTGTTGAGGCGGGTGATGCCGTGGCGCTCCAGGCCAGCGGCGAGGATGCTGGTCAGCCGATGGACGCGTTGGGCAATGCGTTTAAGCCCTTCCGGACCGTGGTAGACCGCATAGAAACTGGCAATGTTGGCCAGCAGCACCTGAGCGGTGCAAATGTTCGAGTTAGCCTTCTCCCGACGGATATGTTGCTCGCGGGTTTGCAGGGCCATGCGCAAAGCGACGTTGCCGCGAGCGTCCTTCGACACGCCGATGATCCGCCCGGGAATCGCCCGCTTGTACTCATCGCGACTGGCAAAAAACGCCGCGTGAGGGCCGCCGTAACCCATGGGCACGCCGAAACGCTGGGATGAACCGAACACCACGTCGGCGCCCAACTCCCCCGGCGGCGTCAGTAACAGCAGACTCAGCAGATCGGTAGCGACACACGCCAAGGCTTGCTGCGCATGCAGATGATCGATCAACGGACGAAGATCGCGGATCTCGCCGTGGGTGTCGGGATATTGCAGGAGCGCGCCGAACACCTGGTGCTGTTTCAAGTTATCCACAGTGTCGATGATCAGCTCGAAGCCGAACCCTTCTGCTCGGGTCTGCACCACGGAAATGGTCTGCGGATGACAGTTTTCGTCGACGAAGAACAGATTGCTTCTGGACTTGGCGACACGCTTGGCCAGTGCCATGGCTTCCGCCGCCGCCGTGGCTTCGTCCAGCAGCGAGGCGTTGGCCAGTTCCAGGCCCGTGAGGTCGATGGTCAATTGCTGGAAGTTCAGCAGCGCTTCGAGCCGGCCCTGGGCAATCTCTGGTTGATACGGCGTGTACGCGGTGTACCAACCAGGATTTTCCAGCACGTTGCGCACAATGACGGTCGGCGTGAGGGTGCCGTGGTAGCCCATGCCGATCACGCTGGTCCAGACCTGGTTTTGCTCGGCGTAACCGCGCAGTTTGGCCAGCGCGGCTTCTTCGTCGAGCGCGGGTGGCAGGTCGAGCGGCCTGTTCAGGCGGATTCCCGGCGGCACCGTCTGCTCGATCAACTCGACCCGGCTGCCGAGGCCGAGGCTGTCGAGCATCGCCTGTTGCTCGGCGGCATCGGGCCCGAGGTGGCGGCGAAGGAAGGCATTGGGGTCGCGTAACTGGCTCAAGGACGGCAACTGGGACATGACGGGCTCTCTCTTGACTGGCGCTCAACGTCGATGCAACACGGTCAAACCAGCATAGCAGTCGATGCCACAGAGCCCTTGAAGATCAAAAGATCGTGATAATGAAAAAGCCCCGACAAGTCGGGGCTTTGGGGATGACGCTTAAGGCTTACTCGCCGATGGCGGCCTTGTAGGCCATCGCGTCGAGCAGGTTGTTCAGCTCAGAGGTATCGCTTGGCTCAAGTTTGAATATCCAGCTGTCATAAGGCGCGCTGTTGAGCAGTTCCGGGTTGCTGGCCAATTCTTCGTTAACGGCAATGACTGTACCGGAAACTGGCGAGTAGATATCCGACGCGGCCTTGACCGACTCGACGACACCCGCAGCCTCACCGGCAGCGAACACTTTGCCGATTTCCGGCAGCTCAACGAACACTACGTCACCCAAGGCTTCCTGAGCATGGTCTGAAATACCCACTTTCACGCCGCCATCATGGTCTAGACGGGCCCATTCGTGACTTTCGGCAAAACGCAGGTCGACAGGGATTTCGCTCATGTTCTGTGTCCTCAAGAAAAATGTCAGCGGTCATTGCCCGCCAAAAAAAGTTAGATCAAGGTTTTACCGTGGCGTACGAAGGTCGGTTTGACCACTCGGACCGGGTACCACTTGCCACGGATTTCCACTTCAGCGCGGTCGGCGGTAGCCACCGGCACGCGCGCCAGTGCAATCGACTTGCTAAGCGTAGGAGAGAAACTACCACTGGTGATCTCCCCTTCGCCAACATTGGCGATGCGGACCACTTGGTGAGCGCGCAAAACCCCACGCTCCTCAAGGACCAGACCGACCAGTTTGTGCTGCACGCCACCCGCCCGCTCGGCTTCAAGAGCGCTGCGACCGATGAACTGGCGAGTGGCCGGTTCCCAGGCAATGCTCCAGGCCATGTTGGAGGCCAGCGGTGAAACGTCTTGGTGAATGTCCTGACCGTAGAGGTTCATGCCGGCTTCGACCCGCAGAGTATCGCGCGCCCCGAGGCCGATCGGCGAGATGCCCGCGCCCACCAGATCGTTGAAGAATCCTGGCGCTTGATTGGCCGGCAGAACGATTTCCAGGCCATCTTCGCCGGTGTAACCGGTGCGCGCGATGAACCAATCACCATCGGCCTGGCCTTCGAAGGGCTTGAGCATCTGAATCAGGTTGCCGCGGGACTGGGTCACCAGTTCGGAGATTTTGTGCCGGGCCTGAGGACCTTGAATGGCCAGCATCGCCAACTCGGAGCGTTCGTTGAGCTGCACCTTGAAACCATCAAGGTGAGCCTGCATCCAGGCCAGATCCTGATTACGGGTGGAGGCGTTGACCACCAGCCGATAACCATCGTCGAGACGATAGACGATCATGTCGTCGACGATGCCGCCGCGCTCGTTGAGCATGGTGCTGTACAAGGCACGGCCAGGGCTGTGCAGACGTTCGACGTCATTGGCCAGCAAATGCTGGAGCCAGGCCTTGGCCTGAGGGCCGCTGACATCGATCACGGTCATGTGGGATACATCGAAAACCCCGCAATCGCGACGCACCTGATGGTGTTCCTCGACCTGCGAGCCGTAATGCAAAGGCATATCCCAACCGCCAAAATCGACCATCTTCGCGCCGAGGGCGAGATGAAGGTCATACAGAGGCGTGCGCTGTCCCATGGGTTTCTCCTTCCGGGCGTGGCGAAGGTGCGGGCCGGTGCTGCACGGGGTGAAAGCCTTGAAATAAAAGGCTTTCAGCCGATTTCAGCTACCTGGTCCGTAGGACGGACCGCACCGAATGCGGCGCATTGTAGCCTCAAGGTGTAGGACTGGCACCTAGGCGTTTCGATGCGCCGAACGTCGAATCAATCCGATGACCGGTATCAGCCCGACCAAAACCAGGGTCAGTGCCGGCAACGAGGCCCTCGCCCACTCGCCTTCGCTGGTCATTTCGAAGATCCGCACCGCCAGCGTATCCCAGCCAAACGGGCGCATCAGAAGGGTCGCGGGCATTTCCTTGAGCACATCGACGAACACCAGCAACGCGGCGCTCAACGTTCCTGGCAGCAACAACGGCAGATACACTTTGAAAAACAGTCGTGGCCCACTGACGCCAAGGCTACGTGCCGCTTCGGGCAAAGATGGCCGTATTCGCGCCAGACTGCTTTCCAGCGGCCCATAAGCCACCGCGATGAAACGCACCAGATAGGCCAGCAACAACGCCGAGAGGCTGCCCAGCAACAATGGCTTGCCGGCGCCGCCCAACCAACCCGATAACGGGATCACCAGTTCGCGGTCCAGGTAACTGAACGCCAGCATGATCGACACCGCCAGCACCGAACCCGGCAAGGCGTAACCGAGGTTGGCCAGGCTGATGCCGGAGCGGATCGCTCGGGTCGGGGCCTGGCGCCGGGCAAATGCCAGCACTAAAGCAACACTGACGGTGATCAGCGCCGCCATGCCGCCCAGGTACAACGTATGGACGATCAACCCTGCGTAACGCTCATCCAGGTCGAAGCGCCCGCGCTGCCAGAACCACACCACCAGTTGAAGCACTGGAATGACGAAAGCGCAGGCGAACACCAGACCGCACCAACTCATGGCTGCCAGCGCCTTGAAACCGCGCAGGTGATACAGCGCCTTGACCCGAGGTCGTTCGTTGCTCGCACGGTTGGCCCCGCGAGCACGGCGCTCGCCGTACAGCACGACCATCACCACCAGCAGCAACAGGCTGGCCAATTGCGCGGCGGTGGAGAGACTGAAAAATCCGTACCAGGTCTTGTAGATGGCGGTCGTGAACGTGTCGAAGTTGAACACCGACACCGCACCGAAATCCGCCAGGGTTTCCATCAGCGCCAGCGCCACGCCAGCGCCGATGGCCGGGCGTGCCATGGGCAGCGCAACTCGCCAGAACGCTTGCCACGGGGATTGCCCCAGGACGCGCGCCGCTTCCATCAGGCCTTTGCCCTGAGCCAGGAACGCGGTTCGCGCCAACAGATAAACGTAGGGATAGAAGACCAGCACCAGGACCAGAATCACACCACCGGTGGAGCGCACGCGCGGCAACCTCAAGCCCGTGCCGAACCATTCGCGCAACAGGGTTTGCACGGGGCCGGCAAAATCCAGCAGGCCGACGAAGACGAATGCCAGCACGTAGGCGGGAATGGCAAATGGCAGCATCAGCGCCCAGTCCAGCCAACGCCGACCGGGGAATTCGCAGAGGCTGGTGAGCCAGGCGAGGCTCACGCCCAAGAGCGTTACGCCGATACCGACACCGAGTACCAGGGTCAGGGTATTGCCCAGCAGGCGTGGCATCTGGGTATCCCAGAGATGGGACCAGATTTGATGATCGATGGTTTGCCATGACAACAGCAAAACGCTAATTGGCAGCAGGACCAGCGCAGCGATAGCGAAGACCAGGGGATACCAGCGGCGTTGGGCGGGGTGGGCCACGTTAAGGTCTCTGAGACGGTGAGTTTGGTGTCTGGGCTCAAGATCGCCCCCTCACCCTAACCCTCTCCCCAAAGGGGCGAGGGGACTGACCGCGGCGTTTGGTTGAAATCCTGCGACCTGAAATTTCAAAGTCGAACTCAGGAATTGAAAAGCATAAAGATCTGCTCCCTTTCCCCCTCTCCCCCGTGGGGAGAGGGATGGGCGGGCGGCGTTCCGATGAGGGGTGGATCTTGATGCTAACGAAAGAATACCGCCAGACTCAGTTCCAACCCGCCCGATCCATCATCCGAATCGCTTCAGCCTGACGCTTGCCGGCAATTTCCACAGGCAGCGTATCAGCCACAAACTTGCCCCAGCTCGCCACTTCTGCGGAAGGCTGAACCGCAGGGTTGGCCGGGAACTCCTGGTTCACGTCAGCAAAGATCTTCTGTGCTTCAGGCGTGGTCATCCATTCCACCAGGGCCTTGGCCGCTTCCGGGTGCGGGGCGTGCTTGGTCAGGCCGATGCCCGACAGGTTCACGTGCACGCCACGGTCGCCCTGGTTCGGCCAGAACAGCTTCACCGCCAGATCAGGCTTCTGCTTGTGCAGACGACCGTAGTAGTACGTGTTAACGATACCGACGTCGCATTGACCCGCGTTGATGGCTTCCAGCACCGCGATGTCATCCGAGAACACATCGGTGGACAGGTTACTCACCCAGCCCTTGAGTATCTTCTCGGTTTTGTCGGCGCCATGGACTTCAATCATGGTGGCAGTGAGGGACTGGTTGTAGACCTTCTTCGCCGTGCGCAGGCACAGGCGGCCTTCCCAGTTCTTGTCGGCCAGACCTTCGTAGGTGGTCAACTCACCGGGTTTCACCCGATCGGTGGAGTAGGCGATGGTCCGCGCCCGCAGGCTCAGGCCAGTCCAGGCATGGGCGGATGAGCGGTATTGCAGCGGGATGTTGGCGTCGATCACCTTGGAAGTGAACGGTTGCAGGATGCCCATTTGCTCGGCCTGCCAGAGGTTGCCGGCGTCGACAGTCAGCAGAAGGTCAGCGGTGGCATTCTCGCCCTCGGCCTTGATCCGCTGCATCAGCGGCGCTTCCTTGTCGGTGATGAACTTCACCTGCACGCCGGTTTTCGCGGTGTAGGCATCGAAGACCGGCTTGATCAGCTCGTCGATACGCGAGGAGTAAACCACCACCTCGTCAACGGCCTGGGCAGCAGTGCTGCCAATCAGGGTCAGGGCGAGTGCGGTCAGTAGACGCTTCGGTACCAGCATGGGAGCGATCTCTCGATTAAAAAATTGAAGCCAAATGATATGGACTCACATTTACCTTCTCAATCGAACAGTTCGCGGAGGAGTTACCAGATGTTGCACAGGTTGGGATGTGTGGTGGATGTACCGACGTCTTCGCGAGCAAGCCCGCTCCCACATGGGAATGTATTTCAACTGTGGGAGCGGCGGTGCGACGATTCGACTTGCTCGCGAAGGGGCCATCAGACGCAGGGAAGATTCAGGCCTTGGCGAGAGCCGGCAAATCCCCGATCAATCCCAGCGCCTCACGCACGAACAGCGCCTTGGCTTCGGGCATCCGGTCGACCATCTTCAACCCGGCATTGCGCAACCAGCGCACCGGCAACGGATCAGCCTGGAACAAGCGTTCGAAGCCTTCCATCGCCGCCATCAACGCCAGGTTGTGGGGCATGCGCCGACGTTCGTAACGGCTGAGCACTTTCACATCCGCCAGACGCTCGCCACGCGTGGCCGCTTGCAACAGCACTTCGGCCAGCACGGCGGCATCGAGGAAACCGAGATTCACGCCCTGCCCGGCCAGCGGGTGAATGGTGTGCGCTGCGTCGCCGATCAGCGCCAGGCCTTCGGCCACGTAGCGCTTGGCGTGGCGCTGCCGCAGCGGTACGCACAGACGCGGGTCGGCGCTGAGCACCGTGCCGAGTCGGCCTTCGAAGGCCCGTTCCAGCTCTTTGCAGAAACCGTCGTCATCCAGCGCCATCAGGCGTTCGGCTTCGCTCGGCGTGGTCGACCAGACGATCGAACACCAATCCTGCTGACCGTCACGCTCCAGCGGCAGAAACGCCAGCGGCCCGTTGTCGGTGAAACGCTGCCACGCGGTCAGTTGATGAGGTTTGGCGCTGCGCACGCTGGTGACAATCGCGTGGTGCATATAGTCCCACTCGCGCGTCGCCATGCCGGTCAGACGCCGAACGGCGGAATTAGCGCCATCCGCCGCGATCACCAAAGGTGCGCGCAAGGTGCGGCCATCGGCCAGAGTCAGCAGCCAGTCGTCGCCGGAACGACGCATTTGCTCCAGGCGCGCGTTGGCCAACATTCCGAGATCGCAGTCGTGCAAGCGGTCGAGCAAGGCGTCCTGAACCACGCGGTTCTCGACGATATGCCCCAGCACATCGGCATGCACACTCGCTGCCGAAAAATGGATTTGCCCGGTGCCGCTGCCGTCCCAAACCTGCATGTCGGTGTAGGGACTGCTGCGCCGATTGGCGATGCCGTCCCAGACGCCCAGACGTTCAAGAATCCGCTGGCTGGCAGTCGATAAGGCGCTCACTCGCGGCTCGAACGAAGCCTGGGCATCGAAGGGTTTGACGCTCATGGGGCTGCCGTCCAGCAGCAGGACTTCCAGCCCGCTGTCCTGCAACGCCAGCGCCAGGGCGCTGCCGACCATTCCGGCCCCGACAATCAGCAGATCTGCGCGCATTTCCATGCTTTAAGCCTGTCTCGCTTGCGGCTTGAGCCGCGTATAAAGGGATTTTCCGACCGCCACTTAAGCATCGGGACGCGTACCCAAACCCATGGCCTGCCGCGCGAACCAGCGCTTGGCCGGCGGCAACAGATCCAGCCCAAGCAGACCGATATTACGGCCCAGGGAAACCAATGGTTGAGTGCTGCCGAACAAACGGGTGACCTGATCGGAGAAGCCCACGGTCAGGTTCTGATCCAGACGCTGACGCTCGCGGTAGGCCTGCAAGGTCGCAAAGTCTCCGGGAGATGTTTCGCTGGTCAACAACGCATCGGCCAACGCTTGAGCATCACGCAAGGACAGGTTGAAACCTTGCCCTGCAATCGGGTGCAGGCTGTGGGCAGCATTGCCGAGAATCGCCAGATGCGGACGCACCTGCTCTTCGGCCTCGATCAATGTCAGCGGGTACAAATGCCGCGCGCCAACCTGCTTCAAAGTGCCGAGGCGATAACCGAACACGCCTTGCAACTCGCTGAGGAAGCTCTTTTCATCGAGGGCCGCCAGCCGTTGCGCGTCCATGCCCAATCGAGTCCAGACCAGTGCGCAGCGGTTTTCCGGCAATGGCAACAAGGCCATCGGCCCGTCATCGGTGAAACGCTCGAAGGCCATGCCGTTGTGCGCTTCACTCGGTGTGATGTTGGCAATCAACGCGCTCTGGTTGTACGGGCGCTTTTTGATGCCGATCCCCAGTTGCTCGCGCAGGCCGGAACGGCCGCCATCAGCCAGCACCGCGAGATCGCATTCCAGAGTGGTTTCGTCGTTGAGGGTCAGGCGATAGCCATCGATCAGCGGCTCCATGCGCGTGACTTCCGCCGGGCAACGCCAGCTGATCACGTCCTTGTCCAGACCCTGCCAGAGGCATTGGCCGAGCCAGGCGTTTTCCACCACATAACCCAGCGCCGGAACGCCCTCTTCCATTGCCGACAATCGCGCGGTGGAGAAGCGCCCACGGTCGGACACATGAATTTGCTTGATCGGCTCGGCGCGGCGGGAGATTTCCTGCCACACGCCCAACCGTTGATAAATCTGCTTGGCGCCGTAAGACAACGCCGAAGAGCGGGCGTCGTAGCTCGGTTGATAAGTGTCGCCGGGGGCGAACGGTTCGATCAGCACGATCTTCCAGCCACGAGCCTTGGCTCCGGCCTGCAGTGCCAACGCCAGGCTGGCGCCGACCAGACCACCACCGATGATTGCCAAATTGACTCGACTCATGCCGCTTGTGTCCGCGCGGCGGCCATCAAGGCCTCGATCTCGGCGACCGTTTTCGGCACACCTTTGGTCAGGATTTCACAGCCGGTTTTGGTGACCACTACGTCGTCCTCGATGCGCACGCCAATGCCGCGCCATTTCTTCGCCACGTTCTGGTTGCCCGGGGCAATGTAGATGCCCGGTTCCACGGTCAGCGCCATGCCGACTTCCAGCACGCGCCATTCGCCGCCGACCTTGTATTCGCCGACATCATGCACATCCATGCCCAGCCAGTGACCGGCGCGGTGCATGTAAAACGCTTTATAGGCTTCGCTGGCGATCAACTCGTCGACGTCGCCCTGCAACAGCCCCAATTTCACCAACCCGGCAGTAATCACCCGGACCGTGGCTTCGTGAGCCTGATTCCAGTGTTTGTCCGGGGCGATTTCCGCAAATGCAGCTTCCTGCGACGCCAGCACCAACTCGTAGATTGCCTTCTGTTCCGCTGAATACTTGCCGTTGACCGGCCAGGTGCGGGTGATGTCGCTGGCGTAGCAGTCGATCTCGCAACCGGCATCGATCAATACCAGATCGCCGTCCTTGAGCACCGAGTCATTCTGCTGGTAATGCAGGATGCAGCTGTTGCGCCCAGCGGCGACGATCGAGCCGTAGGCCGGCATTTTCGCCCCGCCCTTGCGGAACTCGTAGTCGAGCTCGGCTTCGAGACTGAACTCATGCAACCCGGCCCGGCAGGCCTGCATCGCGCGGATGTGTGCCTGGGCGGAAATCCGTGCGGCTTCGCGCATCACTTTCACTTCTGCCGCCGATTTATACAGGCGCATGTCGTGAAGCAGATGATCCAGGGCAACGAATTCGTTCGGCGGCTGGGCGCCGAGGTGCGCTTTAGAGCGGATCACGTTGATCCAGTCCATCAGGTGCCGGTCGAATTCCGGGTTGCTGCCCATGGCCGAATACACCCGGTCGCGACCTTCGATCAGGCCCGGCAGGATGTCGTCGATGTCGGTGATGGGGAAGGCGTCGTCGGCGCCAAAGTCGCGAATCGCGCCTTCCTGCCCGGCGCGCAGGCCGTCCCACAGCTCCCGTTCGGCATTGCGTTCACGGCAGAACAGGATGTATTCGCCATGTAAACGCCCAGGCATCAAAACGATGACCGCCTGAGGCTCGGGAAAACCGCTGAGGTACTGGAAGTCGCTGTCTTGACGGTAGACGTGCTCGACGTCGCGGTTGCGGATCGCAACGGCGGCGGCGGGCAGGATGGCAATGCTGTTGGGTTCCATCTGCGCCATCAGGGCCTTGCGGCGACGGCTGTATTCCGATTTCGGGATATGAATCATGGGCAGATGGCTTTCCCTGGCACGCGATTAATGCAACGACGGTTTGGCGGCAGCCGGCGCGTCCGGCTTTTTGTTCTCGGTGAACAGCAGCAGCGGCGCGACGCGCAGGTACTCCATCACTTCCATGTAATCGCTTTCGCCGTCGTCGGACTCTTCCAGGGCGTCTTGCACCTGTGAAATAGCCGCCAGGTCCTGAAGTACTTCCGTGGCCTCGGTGCTCAGCATGCTGCTGTCACGGCAGTTCAGGCCGAAACCGCTGAGGAAACCCTGGCACCATTGGCCCAGTGCGGCGGCGCGGTCGGCCAGTGGCTCGTCATCGGTCGGCAGCAGCAGAACGACAGTCACGTCGTCGCCGGTGAGCTCGCCCTTGACCATCTCCTGCAAGCCGATCAAGGCGTTGCGGACATTATCCTGCGGCTCGCTTTCGAGCAGCTCGGCGGCATCAATCAGCCAGCCTTCGGCATCGAAACCGGCACCGGCGCAACTGCGGCCGAGCAACAGGCCATGCAGTTCGGCAGGCGAGACATTATGACCGCTGGAAGTCAGCAGTTTGGCGAAGGCTTGGTACGGGGAATTCTGAATGGGCATGGGCAGCTAGGCGCCAGACGGCGCTATGTCTAGAATGAAGGCCTTGTATCCTACATCGACAGACTCGCCAAGACTATTAAAGGCTGTCCGCCAGCTACCACCCATCAAGCACAATTTCAGTGGACACAATGGAAGACACCGACCTGCAAGCTCTGATGGCCAGACTCGAACTGCTAATTAGTCGGGTCGAGCAACTAAAGAGTCAAAACGGACTCTTACTAGCTCAGGAAAAGACCTGGCGCGAGGAACGCGCTCACCTCATTGAAAAGAACGAAATCGCCCGGCGTAAGGTCGAATCAATGATTTCGCGCCTCAAGGCCCTGGAGCAAGACTCATGAGTTCAAGCAATAGCGTTACCGTGCAGATCCTCGATAAAGAATATTCGATCATCTGCCCGCAGGAAGAGCGCAGCAACCTGGTGAGCGCCGCTCGTTACCTGGACGGCAAGATGCGCGAAATCCGCAGCAGCGGCAAAGTCATCGGCGCCGATCGCATCGCCGTGATGGCCGCCCTGAACATCACGCACGATCTCCTGCACAAGGAAGAACGCCCGGATGTACAGGCCAGCGGCTCGACCCGTGAGCAGGTTCGCGACCTGCTGGATCGCGTCGATCTGGTGCTCGCCACCGATCCGGACGTCACCAAGGGCTGAAACGCGAAACCGCTTGGGGTATACTCGCAAAACTCCCTGGGGTGCTTGCCAGTTGGCGATGTCCCTGAGCCGATTTGCTATACCCTGGAGGTTGCACGTTGGGCTGGTGTGCATGTCCGCTAGACGGAAAGCCTTAAAGCCTACTGCATCTTCCACCTTGAACTTTCGGGTTCAAGGGCTAAGTCGACAGCGGTACATCCGGGGAGCCTGATTCCAGTCCGATGCCGGTTTAAATACCGGCATCGGCTTTTTTACGGGTACGCTTTGTGTACTTGCCCTTCTGAAGCCCGAATCCATGACCGAACCTGCGCTGCTGCCCCGCCCGCAACTTCGACGCATGCTGCGCAAGGCCCGCCGCGCACTGACACCCAGTCAGCAACGCCAGGCCGCTCGCGGGCTGTACAAGCAATTGGCCCAGCAACCGCTGTTTCGCCGCGCAAAACATATCTCTCTGTATCTGCCCACTGACGGTGAAATCGACCCGCGTGTTTTGCTGCGTGCCGCTCAACGTCGGGGCAAGGCGACTTATCTGCCGGTGCTCAGCGCCTGGCCACGAACCAAAATGGTGTTCCAGCGGATTCGTCCCGGCGAAAAACTCAAACCCAACCGCTTTCGTATTCTCGAACCCCGGCACAACCTCGCCCGGCAACGCAAAGTCTGGGCGCTTGATCTGGTGTTGTTGCCATTGGTGGGATTTGACGATGTCGGTGGACGCCTGGGCATGGGCGGTGGTTTCTATGATCGAAGCCTGGCGTACCTGGCACGACGTAAAAACTGGCGCAAGCCGACGCTATTGGGGCTGGCCCATGAATGTCAGAAGGTCGAACGATTGGCTCAAGCGAGCTGGGATGTGCCGTTGCAGGGAACGGTGACAGACAAGGCGCGGTATTTTGCCGGCTAGACGCCACTGGAATCAGCGGCGTCCGAAGACAGTTTCAGCGTTTGAAGGCCGACGGCTGTTGTTGCTGCGCGATTTCGATCGGAGCGTCGGTCTTGTTGCTCCACAGGCTTTGGGCATAGCCAGTGGTCACGACGCCGAGGCCGAACAAAATAACCAATATCCATAGTAAATCCGGTTTGCGTTTCATCGATTGCCCCCCAAAGGCACATCAACACGATGACAGCAGCGGTTTCCGTTGTAGGTGTAGGCCGTGCAGCAGCGTCAAGCTTAGAAGGCCGGCATTTTGCGACAACGTGAACCGACACGCAAACGCTGGCGTCAACCGACCGTCGGTTTGTCATAAAATTCCCCGACAACTTGCCCACCCACTTCGCAAGGAGCAAAAACCATGGCTTATTGGCTGATGAAATCCGAGCCCGACGAACTCTCGATCAAGGGTCTGGAGACGCTTGGCAAAGCGCGCTGGGACGGGGTTCGCAACTACCAGGCGCGTAATTTTCTGCGGGCCATGGCCGTGGGCGACGAGTTTTTCTTCTATCACTCAAGCTGCCCCGAACCGGGGATCGCCGGGATCGGAAAGATCGTCGAAGCCGCGTATCCGGACCCGACGGCGCTGGAGCCGGAGAGTCATTACTACGATCCGAAGGCCACGGCAGAGAAAAACGCCTGGAGCGCGATCGATGTCGCGCATGTCGAGACGTTTCCCAAAGTGCTTAAGCTGGATTATCTGAAGCAGCAGACCGCGCTAGCCGAGATGCCGCTGGTGCAGAAAGGCTCGCGACTGTCGGTGATGCCAGTGACGGCCGAGCAGTGGGCAGCAGTTATCGCGTTGCGCTGACGGGCGCCAAAAGATCGCAGCCTTCGGCAGCTCCTACGCCGAGCGCGGTTCCCTGTAGGCGCTGCTGAAGGCTGCGATCTTGGCAATCAATCAGACAAACCAAGGCTCACTGAATAATCAGGTTGTTGAACAACAGATCCTCAACCACCGGCTTGCCGGTTTCGTCATTCATGATTTGCTGGGTCTGCTTAAGGGCTTCCTGACGCAGCTTTTCCTTGGCCTCGACGTTGTTCATCGCTTCAGTCGTCTGCTGGGCGAACAACGCCACCAGTTGATTACGAATCAACGGCTCATTGGCTTTCACCAGTTTGGTCGCCTCCTCACCGGTCACTCGCAATGCCACATCGGCCTTGTAGACCTTGAGCTTCGGCGTGCCGTCCAGCCCGTAGTTGCCCACGAACGGCGGGCTCAGGGTGATGTAATTGACCTTCGGAGCTGCACCTTCTTTGGCTTCTTCGGCCATCGCTGCCAAAGGCAGAGACAGGGCCAGCAACAACATGATCCACGCTTTCACAATTCGCTCCTTATCCGGTTTGCGGCCTAGCATAACGACCCGCCGCTCAAGCACAAGCTTATGGCTGACTATCAGGGCCGGGCATGCTCGTTGACCCATCGACTCACACACCTACACTTATCGGCCATCACTCCCAAAGGAATAGCCCTGATGAAAGCCGTGCTGTGCAAAGCCTTCGGCCCTGCCGAATCGCTGGTGCTGGAAGACGTCGCCAGTCCTGTCGCGAAGAAGAATGAAATCCTGCTGGATGTGCACGCCGCCGGGGTGAATTTCCCGGACACGTTGATCATCGAGGGCAAATATCAGTTCAAGCCGCCCTTCCCGTTTTCCCCGGGCGGCGAAGCGGCTGGCGTGGTCAGCGAAGTAGGCGAAAAGCTCAGCCACCTCAAGGTCGGCGATCGGGTCATGGCGCTGACCGGCTGGGGCAGTTTCGCCGAACAGGTCGCGGTACCGGGCTACAACGTGCTGCCCATTCCGCCATCGATGGACTTCAACACCGCCGCCGCGTTCAGCATGACTTACGGCACTTCGATGCACGCGCTCAAGCAACGGGGCAACCTGCAACCGGGTGAAACCTTGCTGGTACTCGGCGCTTCCGGCGGTGTCGGTCTGGCCGCCGTGGAAATCGGCAAAGCCATGGGCGCCCGCGTGATCGCCGCCGCCAGCAGCGCCGAAAAACTCGCCGTGGCCAAGGCTGCCGGTGCCGATGAGCTGATCAACTACAGCGAAACCAGCCTCAAGGACGAAATCAAGCGCCTGACCGATGGCCAGGGCGCCGATGTGATCTACGATCCGGTGGGCGGCGATCTGTTCGACCAGGCCATCCGCGCCATTGCGTGGAACGGCCGCCTTCTGGTGGTGGGCTTTGCCAGCGGTCGCATCCCCGAACTCCCCGTGAACCTCGCGTTGCTCAAAGGTGCAGCCGTGGTCGGCGTGTTCTGGGGCTCGTTTGCCCAGCGCCAGCCACAAGACAACGCGGCGAACTTCCAGCAATTATTTGGCTGGTTTGCCGAGGGCAAATTGAAGCCGTTGGTGTCGCAGGTGTATCCACTGAGCAATGCGGCGCAGGCGATCAATGATCTTGGCCAGCGCAAAGCGGTTGGGAAGGTGGTGGTTCAGGTTCGTTGAGCCGAAGCGGTCTGGGCTCCGAGAGGTTGTTCAGACCGCTTTTTATTGGTTTTTTGCTAGAGCAAATTGCGGATGTCTTGAGGTAAAAAACTCATGTATCTGCGCATAGGGTTGTTCAGGCAGTTCCTGGCGATGGTCGGCGCACGCTTGTTCAGCTTGGCGATCATTTCTAGACGCTGCTCATTTGAAAGTTGCTTTTGGAAGAATGAGTTTGAAAGATAGGCACGGGTGAAGTGAAACGGCGCTGTATCTGCCAACGCATACTCCGGCGCATGAACAAATTTCTCGTTGACCTCCCGACACTTCACTTCTTTGAGCCATTGATTGACGTCACTTGGCATATCCAGACGAAACACCATCGGCGCCCTGACTTCCTGCTCCGCCGGCTTGTTCTCTTCGACCCTCCAAGGCTTGAATCGCCACTGCTCTACCGCAACCCTGGCTGCTTCGGCCAACTCAGGATGATTGCTTTGTAGAATATTCACCTTGGTAACCGAACCGTCGGCCTTGACGATAAAGCTGACTTGGATGTCCCCGATTATCCCGGCCCGTTGAAGCTGGCTCGGATATATCGGCTTGGGATTGTGCTCAGGTATCAGAAAAACCTCACCAGCCCTGCTAACAATGGACACCACAACCAACAGCAAGCACGCCAACCACCGCATAACCTCTCCCTTCGCGACTGAACCGCCAGACTTGGCATCAGCGCATAGGTTAAAGCTCAAGCAGCCAAAACTGAACGCCATGGCTTCCTGTTCCCACGCAGGACATTTCCCAAGCCCTCGCCCTACGTTGCGCGAAAAAAGCCGCATGAAGGCTCGCAAGTAACGATTCCCACAACGCCCTACATTTATACCTGAGCGACATGTTCATAAAAGAACATGCAATCTCCAGCATTTCCGCTATTTGGCCGATGCGAACCGGTGCTATTTTCGGTAACGAAACTGTAACATTCGCATCCGCAGTCAAAACAAGAAATCTGGAGCTCTTGAATGTTTGCTTTCTTTCGTCCTGCCGCACATCAGGCTCCATTGCCTGAAGAAAAAATTGATGACACGTACAAACGCCTTCGCTGGCAGATCTTCGCCGGGATATTCATTGGGTATGCGGGTTACTACCTGCTGCGCAAGAACTTCACCCTGGCGTTCCCTGACCTGATTGCCCAAGGCTACACAAAGGGTCAACTGGGCGTGGCCATGTCGGCGATTGCAATCGCCTACGGTCTGTCCAAGTTTTTGATGGGCATCGTGTCCGACCGCTCCAACCCGCGTTACTTCCTGCCCTTTGGCCTGGTAGTTTCCGCCGGGGTCATGTTCGTGTTCGGTTTCGCACCTTGGGCAACGTCCAGCGTGACCATGATGTTCATCCTGTTGTTCATCAACGGCTGGGCGCAAGGCATGGGCTGGCCGCCGAGCGGGCGGACCATGGTGCATTGGTGGTCGCAGAAAGAACGCGGCCAGGTGGTGTCGGTGTGGAACACTGCACATAACGTGGGCGGCGGTTTGATCGGCCCACTGGCGATTCTCGGCATGGGCTGGTTCAACGACTGGCACAGCAAGTTCTACGTACCTGCCGCCGTGGCGCTTCTGGTCGCCGTGTTTGCCTTCATTGTGATGCGTGATACACCGCAATCGACCGGCCTACCGCCAATCGAGAAATACAAAAACGATTACCCGGACGGCTACGACGCCAGCCACGAAGAGGAATTCAGCGCCAAGGACATCTTCGTCAAATACGTGCTGCGCAACAAAATGCTCTGGTTCATCGCCCTGGCCAACGTCTTCGTCTACCTGCTGCGCTACGGCATCCTCGACTGGGCGCCGACCTACCTCAAAGAGGTCAAGCACTTCGATTTCGACAAGACGTCGTGGGCTTACTTCCTGTACGAGTGGGCCGGTATTCCGGGCACGCTGTTGTGCGGCTGGATGTCGGACAAAATCTTCCGTGGCAACCGTGGCCTGACCGGCATGGTGTTCATGGCGTTGGTGACCGTTGCGACGATCGTGTACTGGCTGAATCCGCCGGGCAACCCGATGATCGACATGATTTCGCTGTTCGCCATCGGCTTCCTGATCTACGGCCCGGTGATGCTGGTCGGCTTGCAGGCGCTGGAGTTGGTGCCGAAGAAAGCCGCCGGTACTGCCGCAGGCTTTACCGGTCTGTTCGGCTATCTGGGTGGTTCAGTCGCGGCCAGTGCTTTGATGGGTTACACCGTGGACTATTTCGGCTGGGATGGCGGTTTCATTCTGTTGGTCGTTGCCTGCCTGCTGGCGATGGCGTTCCTCGCGCCCACGCTGGGCCACAAAAACGTCGCCAGTCAGAGTCGCGAAGCAATCGCCTGATCGGCCTTTGATTTGCAGCGCTTGAGCCGCGCCTCCAGATTCCGGTCTGGCATGGCGTGGCTACGCAGGGCGTGGGCGGTCTGCTCGACATAATCGCGAGTAGTGCCGTAACGCCCGCAAGCGTTTTCGAACACGTGGCTCAGCACGTGATCCGGCAAGTTGCCCGCATAGCTGGGCAGATGCCGCTCCAATACAAACCCCAACGCCTGAACCTGACTTCCGTCTTCAAGACGGCAGTTGAGCCAGTGTGGGCGATAGGACGGGAATGGCATTTCGCGCTGCCAAAGTGCGTAAAGGGAGGCTTCAAGTTGTTCTTCAGGCAAGCGATAGGCGAAGCCGCTGCAAGAACCACCGCGATCCAGGCCGAACACCAGCCCAGGCACTTCGGGTGTGCCGCGATGTTCGTGGGACCACAAATACAAACCGCGATGGTAGCCATGCACACGACCACGCACTCGCTCCACCGCTGCACATTCGGGACGCCAGATCAGCGAACCGTAAGCGAACAGCCACACCGGCCCGCCCTTGTGGCGCGCCATCGTCGACTGCATTGAGCTGAGCAATTGTTCGTGCGTGAGCTGCGGCCCCAGATCGAGCCGCGGAGGGTAAGCCAGATTCAAAAAAGCAGATTCAATGGCGCTCATGGCGATTAGCGTTCAGCTCCCCGCGGGTGAAGAATTACTTAATAGAACGCACCGCTGTAACAATAAGGCACATATGTTTTAAGGCAATTTAAGTGCCATGGCACAGTTCTTAAATATTTGCCTGGATGACATATAACCTACCGGCATTTATATAATTCTATAAATACCGATCGGCTATATAGGGAGTTATAACGATTAGAAGCGGGGATCAAGATCGCGGATCAAGATCGAGGCGCGTATGCAAATACATCCGCGCGCATTTGATGAGCGTCCATCCCGGCGCCGACCAAAGCATCCAGCGTGCCGTAGACCATGGCCGGAGAGCCGCTGGCGTAGACATGCAAGGGTTTCAGATCCGGGAAGTCTTCACACACCGCCTCATGCAACATCCCGCAGCGCCCCTGCCAGCCGCATTGATCGCTGACGACTTTATGCAGGAATAGATTGGGCAGTTTCAGCCATTCATCCCAATGTTCGATGGCATAAAAATCTTCAGGACGACGCACGCCCCAATACAGATGCACCGGATGTTTGAAGCCCGTTGCACGGCAATGTTCGATCAGGCTATGGATCTGGCCCATGCCGGTGCCCGCAGCGATCAGCACCAGCGGACCCTCCGGCAGTTCCGCCAGATGGGTGTCGCCGAACGGCATTTCGATCCGCACCATCGGGTTGCGTTGCAACTGGTCGATCAGGCTCAGCGCACTGCTTTCGCGCGCCAGCACATGAATTTCCAGATCGCGCCCGCCATGTGGCGCCGAGGCCAGGGAGAACGCGGATTTCTCGCCGTTCTCGCGCTCGATCATCAGGTACTGACCGGCGTGATAGCGCGGCGGCTTGCCGGCCGGCGCTCGCAGACGCACACGCCAGGTATCGCCGCCGACGTCCCTGCATTCAATGACCTGACACGACAAGCTGCGCACCGGCAATTCTCCCAGCGCGAGCACGCCATCCCACAGCACGATGCAGTCTTCCAGCGGCTCTGCAATGCAAGTGTAGAACTCGCCATGGTCGCGCACACCGCCTTCCTGTTCGACCCGCCCTTCCACCAGCAGTGCGGCGCACACGTGGCAATTACCGTTTCGACAGCTTTGCGGGCATTCATAGCCCAAACGCCGCGCGCCATCGAGAATCCGCTCGCCGGGCAGAATCTTTAGCACTGCTCCGGAGGGCTGCAAGGTTACACGCATCAATCTATTCCTAACTGATTCCAGATGGCATCGATCCGCTGGGTAACGGCTTCGTCCTTGACGATCACCCGGCCCCACTCGCGAGTGGTTTCGCCCGGCCATTTATGCGTGGCATCGAGCCCCATCTTCGAACCCAGGCCGGAAACCGGCGAGGCGAAGTCCAGGTAATCGATCGGCGTGTTGTCGATCATCACCGTGTCGCGCTTGGGGTCCATGCGCGTGGTGATGGCCCAGATCACGTCGTTCCAGTCGCGCGCGTTGATATCGTCGTCTGTGACGATAACGAACTTGGTGTACATGAACTGTCGCAAAAACGACCAGACACCGAGCATTACCCGCTTGGCATGGCCGGGATACGACTTCTTCATGGTCACGATGGCCATGCGGTACGAGCAGCCTTCGGGCGGCAGGTAGAAGTCGGTGATCTCGGGGAACTGCTTCTGCAGGATCGGCACGAACACTTCGTTCAGCGCCACGCCGAGAATCGCCGGTTCATCCGGTGGACGGCCGGTGTAGGTGCTGTGATAAATCGGTTTGATCCGGTGGGTGATGCGCTCGACGGTGAACACCGGGAAGCTGTCGACTTCGTTGTAGTAGCCGGTGTGGTCGCCGTATGGACCTTCGTCAGCCATTTCGCCCGGATGGATCACGCCTTCAAGGATGATCTCGGCGGTCGCCGGAACCTGCAAGTCGTTGCCACGGCATTTCACCAGCTCGGTGCGGTTGCCGCGCAACAGGCCGGCGAAAGCGTATTCGGAGAGGCTGTCCGGCACAGGAGTCACCGCGCCGAGAATGGTCGCCGGGTCAGCACCCAGCGCCACGGACACCGGGAACGGCTGGCCAGGATGCTTCTCGCACCACTCGCGGTAATCCAGCGCGCCGCCACGGTGGCTCAGCCAGCGCATGATGACCTTGTTGCGGCCAATCACTTGCTGACGGTAGATACCGAGGTTCTGGCGATCCTTGTTCGGACCTTTGGTGACGGTCAGACCCCAGGTGATCAGCGGGCCGACGTCGCCCGGCCAGCAGGTCTGCACCGGCAGCATCGCGAGGTCGACGTCGTCGCCTTCGATGACCACTTCCTGGCACACCGCGTCTTTGACGACTTTCGGTGCCATGGCGATGATCTTGCGGAAGATCGGCAGCTTGGACCAGGCATCCTTCAGGCCTTTCGGCGGCTCGGGTTCCTTGAGGAACGCCAGCAGCTTGCCGATCTCGCGCAATTCGCTGACCGCTTCTGCGCCCATGCCCAGCGCCACGCGCTCAGGGGTGCCGAACAGGTTGCCGAGTACCGGGATGTCATAACCCGTCGGCTTTTCGAAAAGCAGGGCCGGACCTTTGGCACGCAGGGTGCGGTCGCAGACCTCGGTCATTTCGAGTACTGGGGACACCGGAACCTGGATGCGCTTGAGTTCGCCGCGCTTTTCCAGGCCGCTGATAAAGTCGCGCAAGTCGCGATACTGCATGCGTGAGCCTCGTATTGGCCGTGCCGTTCGGGGGTGGCAGTTTAGCGCCGAACCCCTCTATTCAGAACCACGAACTGCCGGTTCATCAAAAATCAGATAGCAAAAAGCCGGGTTTCCCCGGCTTTTGCTGACTTTCTGCGATTTACTTGCGTTTCATCGACAGGAAGAACTCATCGTTGGTCTTGGTCGTTTTCAACTTGTCGACCAGGAACTCGATGGCAGCGATTTCGTCCATCGGGTGCAGCAGCTTGCGAAGGATCCACATGCGCTGCAACTCGTCGTCGGCAGTCAGCAACTCTTCGCGGCGGGTGCCGGAACGGTTGATGTTGATGGCCGGGAAGACGCGTTTTTCAGCGATACGACGATCCAGCGGCAGTTCCATGTTGCCCGTGCCTTTGAATTCTTCGTAGATCACTTCGTCCATCTTCGAGCCGGTTTCAACCAGCGCGGTGGCGATGATGGTCAGCGAACCGCCTTCTTCGATGTTCCGCGCGGCGCCGAAGAAACGTTTCGGTTTCTCCAGGGCGTGGGCATCGACACCACCGGTGAGCACTTTGCCGGAGCTCGGGATCACGGTGTTGTAGGCGCGAGCCAGACGGGTGATGGAGTCGAGCAGGATCACCACGTCCTTCTTGTGTTCGACCAGGCGCTTGGCCTTCTCGATCACCATTTCGGCAACCTGCACGTGGCGGGTTGGCGGCTCATCGAACGTCGAGGCAACCACTTCGCCGCGCACGGTGCGCTGCATTTCGGTTACTTCTTCCGGACGTTCGTCGATCAGCAATACGATCAGATGAACTTCAGGATTGTTACGCGCGATGTTGGCTGCGATGTTCTGCAGCATGATGGTTTTACCGGCTTTCGGCGGTGCAACGATCAGACCGCGCTGGCCTTTGCCGATCGGGGCGCACAGGTCGATGACACGACCGGTCAAGTCTTCGGTGGAACCGTTGCCGGCTTCCATCTTCATGCGCACGGTCGGGAACAGCGGGGTCAGGTTCTCGAAGAGAATCTTGTTTTTCGCGTTCTCGGGACGATCGTAGTTGATCGTGTCGACCTTGAGCAGCGCGAAATAACGCTCGCCTTCCTTTGGAGGACGGATCTTGCCAACGATGGTGTCACCGGTGCGCAAGTTGAAGCGACGGATCTGACTCGGCGAGACGTAGATATCGTCTGGGCCGGCGAGATAGGAAGCGTCAGCGGAGCGAAGGAAGCCGAAGCCGTCCTGGAGAATCTCCAGCACGCCATCACCGGAGATTTCCTCGCCGCTTTTAGCGTGCTTTTTGAGCAGGGAGAAAATCACGTCCTGCTTGCGCGAACGGGCCATATTTTCTATGCCCATCTGTTCGGCCAATTCGAGCAGTTCGGTAATCGGCTTTTGCTTGAGTTCAGTCAGATTCATATAGGAATGACGTAATCATTTATGGAGGGGGGGAAATTAAGCTTTTGGCTTAATGAGGCCGCGCCGCAGAGAAGGCGACAGGATCGCGTACTTATTCGAAAAGGAGTGCGTCGGCGACGGCTAGCAGGGGGCAGTGGAGAAACCAGTGCGGGGCCGAATGTACCACCTGAGTTTCGGAGCGTCTAGCCCTCAATAACGAAAAGGCCCCGCGATGTGCGGGGCCTTTTTGATGACGCTTTAAACGACGCTTAGATGTTGGCGTCGAGGAAGGCAGCCAGTTGCGACTTCGACAGTGCGCCGACCTTGGTCGCTTCAACGTTGCCGTTCTTGAACAGCATCAGAGTCGGGATACCACGCACGCCATGCTTGGCCGGGGTTTCCTGGTTTTCGTCGATGTTCAGTTTGGCAACGGTCAGCTTGCCTTTGTAGGTTTCAGCAATTTCGTCCAGAACAGGAGCGATCATTTTGCAAGGGCCGCACCATTCAGCCCAGTAGTCGACCAGTACAGCGCCTTCGGCCTTGAGGACGTCGACGTCGAAGCTAGCGTCGGTGACGTGTTTAATAAGATCGCTGCTCATGGAAGTCTCCAGGTTGTAAGCAAAAAAACGTGGCCCATCATAGCCGCCCTTCCCTCGTTCAGGAAGGTGCAGATGATTGAGTCTCGCTATGGTGCCGCATGAGTTTGGGTATAGACCAAGTCACGAGGTGGCGGGAGCGACGAAGGCAATTCCGGTGCGCAGTGCCGCGTTACGCACATGTTCGTGCATGGCCTTCTGCGCTGCGCCGGACGCCCGCCGGGCTAGCGCACGAAGGATTTTGCGGTGTTCCTGCCAGGTTTCCATGGCCCGCTCGGCCCGGATGAACGGTAGTTTCTGGCTCTCTAGAAAGATGTCGGCGCTGGCGGTCAGGATGCTCAGCATCGCCTGATTGCCGCTCGCCAGCAGGATGCGCCGATGAAATTCGAAATCCAGTCGCGCCGCGGCCTCGAAGTCACCGGCCTTCAATTCGATGCGCATGGCGGCGACGTTATCTTCCAGTGCATCGAGCTCGTGAGTACTCAGGGTCACCGCCGCCAAACCGGCCGCAAAGCCTTCCAGGGCATAGCGCAACTGAAAGATGTCCAGCGGCGAGGCTTGCGCCGCAAATGGCCAACTCAGCGTCGCATCACCTCGCGGCAAATCAACCGGCGACTGCACGAACACACCTTTGCCAGGCTGGATGCTGATCACCCCCAACGCACTCAATGACGACAACGCTTCGCGCAACGACGCCCGACTGACCCCCAATTGCACCGCCAAATCCCGTTGCGAGGGCAAGGCATCCCCAGGCCCGAAGCCCTGTTCGGCGATCAGTTTACGGATGGCTTGCAGCGCCACTTCAGGTACGGCGCGGGAGATCGAGTTCATGGTTTTTCAGACGAACCAGGCCAATGAGCGGTTAGTTGTAAAGCTATTCGCGACGCCCGGCAAGTCGTGCCCCATGGGGGTTCGGAGATTTTCATGGATGCGCTATCGGGGTGCGAAACGCCGCTCAACTGTTCAGACCAGTAAGACCGAGAAACATCAGCAAAACCGTGGCCTTGCGCCCCCAAAACCCGATGTTGGCACGGCCCATGCTCTGTCGATCCGCAGAATTCACTTCTCGCCGATTCGGAGATTTGCCATGACCCAGCGTTACAGCGCCCTCCTCGCAGCCCTGTTTGCCAGCCTGATGCTGAGCCAGGCGCCCGCCCACGCCGACGGTCTGGAGGATGTGGTCAAGCGCGGCGTCCTCAAGGTGGCCGTGCCTCAGGACTTTCCGCCCTTCGGCTCGGTCGGCCCGGACATGAAACCGCGCGGCCTCGATATCGACACCGCCAAGCTGCTGGCCGACCAACTCAAGGTCAAACTCGAACTGACGCCGGTCAACAGCACCAACCGCATCCCGTTCCTGACCACCGGCAAAGTCGATCTGGTGATCTCCAGCCTCGGCAAGAACCCCGAGCGCGAGAAGGTCATCGACTTCTCCCGTGCCTACGCGCCGTTTTACCTTGCCGTATTCGGTCCGCCGGATGCCGACATCAAAGACCTGGACGACCTCAAGGGAAAAACCATCAGCGTCACCCGTGGCGCCATCGAAGACATCGAGCTGACCAAAGTCGCGCCCGAAGGCGTGACCATCAAGCGCTTCGAAGACAACAACTCGACCATCGCCGCTTACCTCGCCGGGCAAGTTGACCTGATCGCCAGTGGCAACGTGGTGATGGTGACCATCAGCGAACGCAACCCGAAACGCATTCCGGCGCTGAAAGTGAAGCTCAAGGATTCGCCGGTCTACGTCGGTGTGAACAAAAACGAGCCGGCGCTGCTGGACAAGGTCAACCAGATCCTCGCCACCGCCAAGACCGACGGCGCGCTGGAGAAGAACTCCCGGACCTGGCTCAAAGAGCCGCTGCCAGCCGATCTCTGATCGTCGTTGCGGAGACTGAACATGGCTTATCAGTTCGATTTCATACCGGTGGTGCAAAACACCGACCTGCTGCTGCGCGGTGCGCTGTTCACCCTTGAACTGACGGCCATCGGCGCGGTGCTCGGGGTGGGTCTGGGCATCGTCGGGGCGCTGGTGCGGGCGTGGAACATCCGCCCGTTCGCCGGCATTTTTGGGGTCTATGTCGAGTTGATCCGCAACACGCCGTTTCTGGTGCAGTTGTTTTTCATCTTCTTCGGCCTGCCGTCACTGGGTGTGCAGATTTCGGAATGGCAGGCGGCGGTGCTGGCGATGGTGATCAACCTGGGCGCTTATTCCACCGAGATCATCCGTGCCGGCATTCAAGCAATCCCTCGAGGACAGCTTGAAGCCGCTGCGGCGCTGGCAATGTCGCGTTTCGAAGCCTTTCGCCACGTGGTGCTGCTGCCGTCGCTGGGCAAGGTTTGGCCGGCATTGAGCAGCCAGATCATCATCGTGATGCTGGGTTCGGCGGTCTGCTCGCAGATCGCCACCGAAGAGCTGAGCTTCGCCGCCAACTTCATTCAGTCGCGCAACTTCCGCGCCTTTGAAACCTACGCCCTGACCACGCTGGTCTACCTGTGCATGGCGCTAATGATCCGCCAGTTGCTGAACTGGATTGGCCGCCGTTTTGTCGCAAGGAGCAGCCAATGAGCGATTTCACGTTCTGGGACGTCGTACGCAACCTGCTCACCGGCCTGCAATGGACCCTGGCGCTGTCGCTGGTGGCGTTTATCGGTGGTGGATTGATCGGCTTGCTGATCATGGTCATGCGCATCTCGAAAAAATCCCTGCCGCGCAGCTTCGCCCGCACCTATATCGAATTGTTCCAGGGCACGCCGCTGTTGATGCAGCTGTTTCTGGTGTTCTTCGGCGTGGCGTTGGCCGGGGTGGAGATTTCGCCGTGGATGGCCGCGGCGATTGCCCTGACGCTGTTCACCAGCGCCTACCTGGCGGAGATCTGGCGCGGTTGCGTCGAATCGATCCCCAACGGCCAGTGGGAAGCCTCGTCGAGCCTGGCCCTGAATCCGCTGGAGCAACTGCGTTACGTGATCCTGCCGCAAGCGCTACGGATCGCCGTAGCTCCGACGGTGGGTTTCTCGGTGCAAGTGGTCAAAGGCACCGCCGTCACCTCGATCATCGGCTTCACCGAACTGACCAAGACCGGCGGCATGCTCGCCAACGCAACCTTCGAACCGTTCATGGTCTACGGCCTCGTGGCCCTCGGTTATTTCCTGCTCTGCTACCCCTTGTCCCTCAGTGCCCGCTACCTGGAAAGGAGACTGCATGCCTCTGCTTAGAATCTCGGCCCTGCATAAATATTACGGCGACCACCACGTGCTCAAAGGCATCGACCTGAGTGTCGAGGAAGGCCAGGTCGTGGCGATCATCGGCCGCAGCGGCTCGGGAAAATCCACGTTGCTGCGCACCCTCAATGGCCTGGAATCGATCAACGACGGCGTGATTGAAGTCGACGGCGAATACCTCGACGCCGCCCGTGCCGATCTGCGCAGCTTGCGACAGAAAGTCGGGATGGTGTTTCAGCAGTTCAACCTGTTCCCGCACCTGACGGTCGGCGAGAACGTGATGCTCGCGCCGCAAGTGGTGCAGAAAGCGCCAAAAGCCAAAGCAGCCGAACTGGCGCGGGAGATGTTGGAACGGGTCGGGCTGGGGGAAAAATTCGATGCCTTCCCGGATCGATTGTCTGGCGGGCAGCAACAGCGAGTGGCGATTGCCCGGGCGCTGGCGATGTCGCCGAAGGTCTTGCTGTGCGATGAGATTACCTCGGCGCTGGACCCGGAATTGGTCAATGAAGTGCTGAGCGTGGTCCGGCAACTGGCCAAGGAAGGGATGACGTTGATTATGGTCACCCATGAGATGCGTTTTGCCCGGGAGGTTGGGGATAAGTTGGTGTTCATGCATCAGGGCAAGGTGCATGAGGTGGGAGACCCGAAGATTCTGTTCGCCAACCCGCAGACGGCGGAGCTGGCGAATTTCATTGGGACGGTGGAAGCAGCCGGTTAAGGCTTTTGTGGCGAGGGGGCTTGCCCCCGTTGGGCTACGAAGTAGCCCCAAAACCATTCACATCGACTCCAGATAGACCTCGCATGCAGGTTTTACGACTGCTGCGCAGCCGAACGGGGGCAAGCCCCCTCGCCACAGGGGTGAGCTGGATCAAGGCTTTGAACACTGCGCGTTGGCGGCAGCGTTTGATCGTGGCACGATGTCGAGGTTATCGACCGAGACCCCCTGACCATGCCGCAATCCCAAGCCAAGAATCTGTCCCTGATCGCCGCAATCGACCTGGGCTCCAACAGCTTTCACATGGTCGTGGCCAAGGCCCAGAACGGCGAAATCCGTATTCTCGAACGACTCGGGGAGAAGGTTCAGCTGGCCGCCGGCATCGACGATGAGCGTCAGCTCAGTGAAGAATCCATGCAACGCGGGCTCGATTGCCTGAAGCGTTTCGCCCAACTGATCAGCGGTATGCCGACCGGCGCCGTGCGGATCGTCGGCACCAACGCCTTGCGTGAAGCCCGTAACCGTGGCGAATTTATCCGCCGCGCTGAAGAAATTCTCGGCCACCCAGTGGAAGTCATCTCCGGCCGTGAAGAAGCGCGCCTGATCTACCTCGGCGTGTCCCACACCCTCGCCGACACCCCGGGCAAACGCCTGGTGGCCGACATCGGCGGCGGCAGTACCGAATTCATCATCGGCCAGCGCTTCGAACCGCTGCTGCGCGAAAGCCTGCAGATGGGCTGCGTCAGCTACACCCAGCGCTATTTCAAGGACGGCAAGATCACCCCGGCCCGCTACGCCCAGGCGTACACGGCGGCGCGGCTGGAGATCATGAGCATCGAACACGCCCTGCATCGCCTGACCTGGGATGAAGCCATCGGCTCCTCGGGCACCATCCGCGCCATCGGCCTGGCGCTGAAGGCCGGTGGTCATGGCACGGGCGAGGTGAACGCCCAAGGCCTGGCCTGGCTCAAGCGCAAGCTGATCAAGCTCGGTGATGTCGAGAAGATCGACTTCGAAGGCATCAAGCCTGACCGCCGGGCGATCTTCCCGGCGGGCCTGGCGATTCTCGAAGCGATCTTCGACGCACTCGAGCTGCAACGCATGGACCACTGTGAAGGCGCCCTGCGCGAAGGCGTGCTCTATGACCTGTTGGGCCGTCATCATCACGAAGACGTCCGCGAGCGCACCCTCAGCTCGTTGATGGAGCGTTATCACGTCGATCTGGAACAAGCGGTGCGCGTTGAGCGCAAGGCGCTGCATGCCTTCGATCAAGTGGCTGAGGATTGGGATCTGGATGACGGCGTATGGCGCGAACTGCTGGGCTGGGCCGCCAAGGTCCATGAAGTGGGCCTGGACATCGCTCACTATCACTACCACAAGCACGGCGCGTACTTGATCGAGCACTCGGACCTGGCCGGGTTCTCCCGTGAAGACCAACTGATGCTCGCGCTACTGGTGCGTGGCCACCGACGCAATATCCCCCGGGACAAGTTTGCCGACTTCGGCGATGAAGGCATCAAGCTGATTCGCCTGTGCGTGCTGCTGCGTTTTGCAATTCTGTTCCATCACATCCGCGGCACCCAGGAAATGCCTCAGGTCGTGCTGCAAGCCAATGGCGACAGCCTGGATGTGTTGTTCCCGGAAAACTGGCTGGACGAAAACCAGCTGACTCAGGCCGACTTCGGTCTGGAGGCGGAATGGCTGACCCGCGTTGGCTTCGTGCTCAACGTCCGCTAAAAACTGGAGCGAGCACAATCACTGTGGCGAGGGAGCTTGCTCCCGTTGGACTGCGTAGCAGTCGCTCTTTTTGGGGGCGCTTCGCACCCCAGCGGGAGCAAGCTCCCTCGCCACAGGTATGTAGTTAAAACAAAAATGGCGATCCGCAGGGATCGCCATTTTTTTAGCCGATGTTTGCGTTATCGGACCGCCAGAATCGGGCTACCCAAACGCTCCAGCAGTGTTGCCTGGGCGCTGCGCGGGTTCTGGTTGCCGGTCGGCGTGTTGCGGATGTAACGGCCGTCCGCCTGCAGGCTCCAGCTGTGGGTGTTATCGGTGAGATAAAGCTCCAGCTCTTTCTTGACCCGCAAGATCAGCTTCTTGCCCTCGACCGGGAAGCAAGTCTCGACGCGCTTGTCGAGGTTGCGCTCCATCCAGTCGGCGCTGGACAGGAACATCTGCTCTTCGCCGCCATTGAGGAAGTAGAAGACCCGGGTGTGCTCCAGGAAGCGACCGATGATCGAGCGCACGTGGATGTTGTGCGAAACCCCGGCGATGCCCGGACGCAAGCAGCACATGCCGCGCACCACCAGATCGATACGCACCCCGGACTGGCTGGCCTTGTACAGCGCGCGGATGATCTTCGGATCGGTCAGCGAGTTGAACTTGGCGATGATGTGCGCCGGTTTGCCGTCGAGGGCGAACTGGGTCTCCCGGGCAATCATGTCGAGCATGCCCTTCTTCAGCGTGAACGGCGCGTGCAGCAGCTTCTTCATGCGCAGGGTTTTACCCATGCCGATCAGCTGGCTGAACAGTTTGCCGACGTCTTCGCACAAGGCGTCATCCGAGGTCAGCAAGCTGTAGTCGGTGTACAGACGGGCGTTGGCCGCGTGGTAGTTGCCGGTCCCCAAGTGGGCGTAACGGACAATCTCGCCAGCCTCACGACGCAAGATCAGCATCATCTTGGCGTGGGTCTTGAAGCCGACCACGCCATAGATCACCACCGCACCGGCCGCTTGCAGACGGCTGGCCAGTTGCAGGTTGGACTCTTCGTCGAACCGCGCACGCAACTCGATCACCGCAGTGACTTCCTTGCCGTTACGCGCCGCATCGACCAGCGCATCTACGATTTCCGAGTTGGCGCCGGAGCGGTACAGGGTCTGACGGACCGCCAATACATGCGGGTCCTTGGCAGCCTGGCGCAGCAGGTCGACCACCGGAGTGAAGGACTCGAACGGGTGCAGCAACAGGATGTCCTGCTTGCTGATCACGCTGAAGATGTTCTCGCTGTTCTGCAGCAGTTTCGGGATCTGCGGGGTGAACGGCGTGTATTGCAGCGCTCGCTGGCTGTCCAGACCGGTGATGCTGAACAGGCGGGTCAGGTTGACCGGACCGTTGACCTGATACAGCTCGGTCTCGTGCAGGTTGAACTGCTTGAGCAAGTAGTCGGACAGGTGTTTCGGGCACGTGTCGGCGACTTCCAGGCGCACCGCATCACCGTAGCGACGCGAGAACAACTCACCGCGCAGGGCGCGGGCCAGGTCTTCTACATCTTCGGTGTCGACGGCGAGGTCGGCGTTTCGGGTCAGACGGAACTGGTAGCAGCCCTTGACCTTCATGCCCTGGAACAGGTCATCGGCGTGAGCGTGGATCATCGACGACAGGAACACGTAGTTGTCGCCCGAGCCGCCCACTTCTTCCGGCAACTTGATGACCCGCGGCAGCAGACGTGGCGCCGGGATGATCGCCAGACCGGAATCGCGGCCGAAGGCGTCGATACCTTCGAGCTCGACGATGAAGTTCAGGCTCTTGTTCACCAGCAACGGGAACGGGTGCGTCGGGTCGAGGCCGATCGGGGTAATGATCGGCGCGATCTCGTCGCGGAAATAGCGGCGCACCCAGGTTTTGATCTTGGTGGTCCAGTGACGCCGACGGATGAAGCGGACCTGATGCTTTTCCAGTTCCGGCAACAGAATGTCGTTGAGGATCGCGTACTGGCGGTCGACGTGACCGTGCACCAGTTCGCTGATGCGCGCCAGAGCCTGGTGCGGTTGCAAGCCATCGGCGCCGGCCTGTTCACGGGCGAAGGTGATCTGCTTCTTCAGGCCGGCCACACGAATCTCGAAGAACTCGTCCAGGTTGCTGGAGAAGATCAGCAGAAACTTCAGCCGCTCCAGCAACGGGTAGGATTCATCCAGCGCCTGCTCCAGCACGCGGATGTTGAACTGCAGTTGCGAGAGCTCGCGATGGATGTACAGGCTGCTGTCATCCAGGCCGGGAATGGCAATCGCTGGCGCCGCTATTACGGGCTCGGCCACCACCGCGGGTGGAGCAGGCTCCAGTTCCGGCGGGGTTTCGGCGATTTGCTCCACCACAGGTTGAGCATCTTTTACGGCAACTTCAGTGAGTACTTCGGTATTCATCGAATGTTCCTGGGAGGGCTATTTTTGCTCTCGTAACAATTGAGCAGCACGGACGGCAAAGTAAGTCAGGATGCCATCAGCGCCTGCACGTTTAAAAGCGGTCAGGGATTCGAGGATAACCCCTTCGCTCAACCAGCCATTCTGGATCGCCGCCATGTGCATGGCATATTCACCGCTGACCTGATAAACAAAGGTCGGCACTTTAAATTCTTCTTTGACCCGGTAGAGGATGTCCAGATACGGCATGCCTGGCTTGACCATGACCATGTCCGCGCCTTCTGACAAGTCCGCCGCCACTTCGTGCAGGGCTTCGTTGCTGTTGGCCGGGTCCATCTGATAGGAGGCCTTGTTGGCCTTGCCCAGGTTCAGCGCCGAACCGACCGCATCGCGGAACGGGCCGTAATAGGCGCTGGCGTACTTCGCCGAGTAGGCCATGATCCGCACGTTGACGTGGTCGGCCAGCTCCAGCGCTTCGCGGATCGCCTGGATGCGACCGTCCATCATGTCCGACGGGGCCACCACCTGAGCGCCGGCTTCGGCGTGGGACAGCGCCTGCTTGACCAGTGCGTCGACGGTGATGTCGTTCTGCACGTAGCCTTCTTCGTCGAGGATACCGTCCTGCCCGTGGGTGGTGAACGGGTCCAGGGCGACATCGGTGATCACACCCAGCTCAGGGAACTGCGCCCGCAATGCGCGAGTGGCGCGCTGGGCAATGCCGTTGGGGTTCCAGGCTTCGGCGGCGTCCAGCGACTTGAGCTCCGGCGGCGTCACCGGGAACAACGCCAACGCCGGAATCCCCAGCTCGACCCATTTGGCCGCTTCTTCAAGCAACAGATCGATGGTCAGGCGCTCGACACCCGGCATCGAGGCCACCGCTTCGCGACGGTTTTCACCGTCCAGCACGAACACCGGCAGGATCAGATCGTCGACGGTCAGAACGTTTTCACGGACCAGTCGACGCGAAAAATCATCACGACGGTTGCGACGCAGGCGGGTTGCTGGAAACAAACGGTTGGCGGGGGTAAAGCTCACGGCAGACTCCTGAGCCCGCGCTGGCGGGCGAGCGTGACAGTTATAAGCGGCCATTATGACCAACGTATGACAGCTGTGTGCATCCCTGCGTCACGTAGCCGCATTCCATTGTCCTTGTAGGAAATGTTCACGTCGAGACACATTTGGACACTTTCATGAATGTTCCCGAAGGGTTAGGCTGCGCGTTCATTTCGCCAGCATCCAGACAATGCTCCAACAATTTCTTCAGGAATTCGGCTACTTCGCCCTCTTTCTCGGCACGTTTTTCGAAGGCGAAACCATTCTGGTGCTCGCAGGCTTCCTCGCGTTCCGCGGATACATGGACCTCAAAGTGGTCATGATCGTGGCGTTCCTCGGCAGTTATGCCGGTGATCAGCTGTGGTATTTCCTGGGGCGCAAGCACGGCCGCAAGTTGCTGGCGCGCAAACCGCGCTGGCAATTGATGGGTGACCGGGCCCTGGAACACATCCGCAGGCACCCGGACATCTGGGTACTGAGCTTCCGCTTTGTCTATGGCCTGCGCACGGTGATGCCGGTGGCGATCGGCTTGTCGGGCTATCCGCCAGGACGTTATCTGCTGCTCAACGGGATTGGTGCCGCGATCTGGGCCGCGGCGCTGGCTGCCGCCGCCTATCACTTCGGTGCGGTGCTCGAAGGCATGCTCGGCAGCGTCAAGAAGTACGAGCTGTGGGTGCTCGGCGCCCTGCTGATACTGGGCTTTTGCCTGTGGTTGCGCCGACGCCTCAAGAACGCCCGTCTGGCGAAGAAGATCTACGCCGACGAGCAGGCCTTGAAAGCCGAACAAGCCAAAACCAACGAACCTACGACGCCAGTCGAGTGAAACGGTTTCTGCAACAGTAGAGACCGATACCGCTGAGCAGGCTGTAACTCAGCAGGCCGACCCAGCCCACCGCGCTGGCCGGCCACAGCCCAACGACTGGCGCCAGCCACACCAGCGGCACATTCGACGCCAGGCGCAGCAGCTCCAGCTTCAGCGCCCACGGGCGATTCTCCAGGGCCACGCCCAACGTAAACAAACCCAGCGCCACGGCACTCCAGCCGAGTACCAGCGCGGCGGTTGGCAAACTCTGCTCCAGGTTCATCAAGTAGCTGCCCAGCGCGATGTAGACGCAGAACTGCAACACGACGTAAAGCTGCTGACGCCCGTCCAGCGGCACCTCGAATTTACGGAACTGACTCAGGTCTGGCTTGTTCATCGGGTACCTGGCCGCCACATCCGTCGGCCGCCAACCGGTGCGCATGAACCAGATGCGCAGCTTGTCCCATTTGCTTTGCGCACGCCGCGCGTCATCCCACAGCTGCGCATAGAACTGCACGTTCGCCCACAACGGATTCCAGTTCGCCAGCGGCGTGGTGACGCCGAAAATCACCGGTTCGTTGTCGTCCTCTTCCTGGAACGAGCCGAATAGACGGTCCCAAATAATGAACACCCCGCCGTAGTTGCGATCCATGTAGAGAGCGTTCTGTGCATGGTGAGCGCGATGATTGGACGGCGTGACGAAGAACCACTCGAACCAGCCGAGCTTGGGAATGTGTTTGGTATGCACCCAGAATTGGTACAGCAAGTTCAGCGAGGCGACGCTGATGAACACCAGCAGCGGCACGCCGAGCACGGCCATCGGCAGGTAGAAGATCCAGCTCAGCAGGAAGCCGGTACTGGTCTGGCGCAGCGCCGTGGAAAGGTTGTAGTCCTCGCTCTGGTGATGCACCGAATGCGCCGCCCAGAGGATGTTGCGTTCATGGCCCATGCGATGCAGCCAGTAGTAGCAGAAGTCGTAGAGGACAAAGGCGAAAACCCAGACCCAAACACTGTCGGCCGAGAGCTCGAACAGCGCCAGGTGCTTGAGAGCAAACGCATACGTCACCAGGCCGACGCCTTTGGTCAACAGGCCGGTGGTCGTCGACAGCACGCCGGTGCTCATGCTGTTGATCGCGTCCGCCACGCGATAATTGCTCACTCCGCGCCAACGGTCGGCCAGCAGTTCGACGGCAATCAGCACAAAGAAAAACGGCACCGCATACAGAATGAAGTCCATGACGCGCCCTGATCGGAATCTTGAGGACAGATCCTAGGTGTAGCCGCGAATTAACCCTATGGCAACGAGTGACAAATTAGTGGACATTTAACGCCATGAATCTGGAGAAAAGCCCATGAGCAAAAAAATTGCAGTGATCCTATCCGGCTGTGGCGTGTACGACGGCGCCGAGATCCACGAAAGCGTGATCACCCTGCTGCGTCTGGACCAGCGGGGTGCTCAGGTGCAGTGTTTCGCACCGAACATCGCGCAGCTGCACGTGATCAATCACCTGACCGGCGAAGAAATGCCCGAGTCGCGCAACGTACTGGTGGAATCGGCGCGGATCGCCCGAGGCAACATCAAGGATATCCGCGAAGCGGACGTGGAAGACTTCGATGCGCTGATCGTTCCGGGCGGTTTCGGGGTGGCCAAAAACCTGTCGAACTTTGCCGTCGAAGGCGCCGGCTGCACCGTGCAACCGGAAGTCCTGGCGCTGGCTGAAGCCTTTGCCGAGGCCGGCAAACCGGTCGGGCTGATCTGCATCTCGCCGGCGCTCGCGGCGAAGATCTATGGACCGGGCGTGACCTGCACCATCGGCAACGACGCCGATACTGCCGCCGCCATGAACAAGATGGGCGCTACCCACGCAGACTGCGCGGTAACTGACATCGTTGAGGACAAAGCACGCAAACTGGTCAGCACTCCGGCGTACATGCTGGCGCAATCGATCAGCGAAGCGGCATCCGGCATCAACAAACTGGTCGACCGCGTTCTGGAACTGACCCACGAAAACGACGCCTGACACAGTTCAAATGTGGGAGCGGGCTTGCTCGCGAAGGCGGAGTGTCAGTCGACATCAATGTTGAATGTCAGGGCCTCTTCGCGAGCAAGTCGAATCGTCGCACCGCCGCTCCCACAGTGATCCCAGCTTGGCTCAGGCTTTGCGGGATAGCCGCGTGAGGATCCGGTCCAGCGCATTGGCAAACGCCTGCTTCTCACGCTCGCCAAACGGCGCTGGCCCGCCGCTTATCTGCCCCTGTTCACGGAGATCGGTAAACAGGTTACGCACCGCCAATCGATCGCCCATGTTCTGCGCATCGAACTCTTTGCCCCGTGGATCCAGCGCCGCAACGCCCTTTTTCACCAGACGGTCGGCCAGCGGCACATCGCTGCAGATCACCAATTCGCCGGGGACCGCGTGTTCCACCAGGTAGTCGTCGGCGGCATCCGGACCGCTTGGCACCACGATCAGTTTCACCAGGGCCAAACCCGGTTTGATCTGCGGCTGTCCGGCCACCAACACCACTTCGAACTGGCGCTTGAGGGCGAACTTCACCACCAGATCCTTGGCCGCCCGAGGGCAGGCGTCGGCATCGATCCAGACACGCATTTTTTTACCTCTTGTGGATCACTCGGATCAGGAAACCTGCACCCGCCGCTTCTCAGCCAGCCGACTACGGCTATACAGCACAATGATCGCGATAATCGCCACCGCCTGCGCACTCAGCGAATACGCATCAGCGTGGATCCCCAGCCAGTCGAAGTCAAAGAACGGCACCGGCCGGGTGCCGAAAATCCCGGCTTCCTGCAACGCCTTCACGCCATGCCCGGCAAACACCACGGACAACGCACACAACAGACCGGCGTTGATACTGAAAAACAGCGACAGCGGCAGCTTCGCCGAGCCACGCAGAATCACCCAGGCCAGCCCCACCAACAACACCAACGCCGTCGCACCACCCGCCAGTACCGCGTTATGGCCCGCTGGACCTGCCTGCAGCCACAAAGTCTCGTAGAACAGAATCACTTCAAACAGTTCGCGATACACCGAGAAGAACGCCAGCGTCGCAAACCCGAAACGCCCACCGCCGCCCACCAGGCTGCTCTTGATGTAATCCTGCCAGGCCGCTGCGTGACGACGGTCGTGCATCCACACGCCGAGCCAAAGCACCATGACGGCGGCGAACAATGCCGTCGCACCTTCCAGCAATTCGCGCTGCGAGCCGCTGACATCGATCACGTACGCCGCCAGCGCCCAAGTCCCGAGGCCGGCCAGCAGCGCCAGCCCCCAGCCGGCGTTGACACTGCGCACTGCTGATTGTTGGCCGGTGTTGCGCAGGAACGCGAGGATCGCCGCCAGCACCAGAATTGCTTCCAGGCCTTCGCGCAACAGAATCAACAAACCGGAGATGTAGCTCAGGGACCAGCTCAAGCCATCGCTGCCCAGCAGACCGGCAGACGTCTTCAACTTGGTCTTGGCCGCATCCAGTCGCTCCTGAACCTGGGCCACCGGCAAACCGTCCTGCAACGACTGACGGTAAGCCATCAGCGATTTTTCAGTGTCTTTACGCACATTGGCGTCGACGTTATCCAGAGAACTTTCGACCAGTTCGAAACCCTCCAGATAAGCCGCCACCGACAGGTCATAAGCCTGATCGTGATCACCGGCAAGGTAAGCGGCGATGCTCTTGTCCAGGGTCGCGGCGGTGTAGTCGAGCAACTGCGCCGGACCACGCTTGACCTGCGGCGGTTGCGCCCGCTGCGTACGGAAGGTCGCCGCAGCTTGCAGCCCCTCGGCAACCTGCACTTCTGCGGGAGTCTGACGGGCCAGGTCGGCGATGTTGTAGGTCTTTTCGGATTTTGCAGCAGCCGGATCGGCGCTGAAGCTGGCGATGTAGGTCGCCAGGTCCCACCGCTGACGATCGTCCAGCTGATCGGCGAAGGCCGGCATGTCGGTGCCTTCGACACCAAGGCCCAGGGTGCTGTAGATCGCGTAGAGGCTCAGGTGATCCAGCCGCGCCGCATCACGCAGATTGGACGGTGGCGGCATCAGACCGACACCCGCCGGGCCATCCCCGGCACCCGCGTCGCCGTGGCACACCGAACAATGCTGAGCGTACAACGGCGCACCACGGGTCGGATCCGGCGTAATGATCGGCGCCTGACTGACTTCATAGGTCACCGCCAGCTTCGCGCCGAGTTGCCGTGCCTGACGGCCGACGTCCGCGCCGTCCTGACGCGCAGTGATCGCGTTGCGCAGCGTGCTGACGCCCTGCTCCAGCCCGGCTTTTTCCGGTTTGGCCGGCATTGCGGCGATCAAGCCTTGCAGCGCCTTGATAAATTCCAGCTGCTCTTGGTATTCGGACTCATTAATGACCTTGTCCGCTTGCACCGTTTCCGGGTAATCCGCACCGATGTAATCGAGCAAATGCAGCGCTTGCGGCGCGCCTTCCACGGTGTCGGCCAGCAGGTTGAAACTGCACAGGGCAAACAACGGCAACATCAGCCAGGCCAGAAAACGGGACGGGGCAGTCATGAATGAATCTCAATTGGAAATACGAAGTAACACATTGTTCACTTCCAATGACTTTCACTCAAGCTTTGTATGCGGCAGCCGCTGGAGTACAGGAACAAAGTGCCATCATCCAAGTCTATAAGTTGCCGCCTCATGGCGGCTTGTTTTCAAGGAAGACATACCGCAAATGGCCACCCGCCTGCGCTTCATATTTGTACTCAGTGCCTGTTTGCTACTGAGCGGCTGTCCCACCCTGCGTGACTACAACGCGGAGCTGGGAGAAACACTCGAGTATTTCAAGGCCGGGCAGCTCGACGGTGCGGTTGCCGTACTCGACCGCAACAATCCCATTCCCCCGGGCGACTTGCTTTACCACTTCGAAAAAGGCGAATTGCTGCGCCTCACCGGCAATTTCCCCGACAGTTATCAACATTGGGACTACGCCGACCGGTTGATCGAAGGGTGGGACAATTCGCCCATGTTCGTCCCCTTCAAAAAATTCACCGAGTTCAACAGTTACAGCGCCAACGACAAGGTGCGCTTATACGATGGCTACGATTTCGAGAGAGTCGCCCTGACTACGCAAATGGCCCTGATGCTGCTCTCCGGCTCTGAAACGGAACTGGCGCGCGTCATGATCAAGAAAACCCACGAGCGCGAAGCAACCATTGCCGACAAACGTGACAAGCAATACCTGGAACTGGAAAACCAGGCGAAGGAAGAAGGGGCCGCGATGAAATTCCAGGACCTTCAGGGCTACCCGGTAGCGACCCTCGACGCCCCCGAAGTGATCGCGCTGAAGAACAGCTACCAGAGTGCGTTCAGCCATTACCTCGCCGGCTTCATTTATGAATCGTTGAACGAGAAAGACCTCGCCGCGCCGGGCTATCGCCAGGCCATCGAGCTGCGCCCCAATACGCCGCTGCTCGAACAAGCCTTGCGCAACCTGGCCAAATCCCCGCTGAAGGCGGGCGAGGCCGACGTTCTGCTGATCGTGCAAACCGGCCTGGCGCCGGCGCGCAGCTCGGTGCGCGTGCCGATTTCGGTGGACGTCGAAGGTGAAACCTACATCACCAACATGTCGTTCCCGATCCTCCTCCCCGACACCTCCACGCCACCGGTGGACTTCATCATGGTGGACGGCAAAAAACACAAGCTGACATTGCTCAACAGCTTTGGTGATATGTCGCGTCGCACCTTGCGTGATGACATGCCGGGTATTATCCAGCGCACGCTCCATCGTGCCCGGTCCAATGTCGAATACCTGGCCTATCTGAAAAAGCACAGACCCGAAAAGCTTGAGGAAACGCTCCTGCAGCAGCTTCAACGCGAGGATGCCGATACCCGCGGCTGGCGTACGTTGCCGGACAAGACGCTGGTCGCCCGCCTGCGGCTCAAGAAAGGCCTGCATCAACTGACGCTGCCCAACGCGCCGGACGCTGCACCGGTCAGGTTCAAGCTGGATCAGACACATCAAGCCTTCAGCCTGCGCGCGGTGGGTGACCGCCGATTCGCCGCCGATGTTGCCCTGCAGATCGATACCCTTCCCGCACCGCAGGCTGCAATCAGCCTTGCCCAACCCTGAACGGAGATTTTCATGAGATTGAAATGCTTCGCCGTTGTCGCGCTGGCCCTGTTGGCCGGTTGCGCCACCCCGCCACCTCCGCCGGAACCGGGCAGTGCCGCCAGCAAAGTCATGGCCACCGGACCGATCGAGAACGTGGCCATCGGCCCGATGCGCATGGCCAGGGAAAACGGTTTCCTGACCATCAACACGCAGTTGAGCAACACCGACACCCACAACCGAACGCTGTATTACCGCTATCTTTGGCTGGGACCGGAAGGCTTTCCCGTGGCCGAAGCCGACACCTGGAAAAGCCTGACCCTGTATGCCGAGCAGACCAGCTTCCTGCCGGCCATCGCTCCCGTGCCCCAAGCCGTGGATTTCCGCCTGGAGATCAATACGCCGTGAACCGACCACTTGAGACCTTGCCCATGTTTGTACGCGTTTCGCTCCTTGCCCTGGCTGCGCTGCTGATCGGTGGCTGTGCCGAAAACCGCTCGCCGGTATTGGGCAGTGGCAACATCAGCTATGGCGACCCGAAAGCCGTGGAACTGGTCACCAACGAATTCGGCTCGACCGACCTGCAGATGATCGCGCAAAGCATGACCCGTTCCCTGGCCCAGTCCGGCGTTCTGAAAGGTCGCCCGGTGGTTCAGGTGTACGACGTGATGAACAAGACCAGCGAGTACATCGACACCCGGGAAATCACCACGTCGATCAAAACGCAGCTGATGCACTCCGGCACCGCGCGTTTTGCCAGCGACAACACCGATATGCAAAGCCAGGTTGATCAGCTCAAGCTGCAAAACCAGAGCGGCCTGTACAAGAAAAGCACCGTGGCCAAAACCGGCAACATGATCGCCGCCCGATATCGTCTGGAAGGCTCGATCAGCTCCATCGTCAAGCGCAGCAACGATTACAAGGACGTCTTCTACAAATTCAGCCTGCAATTGATCGACGTCGAAAGCGGGCTGGCGGAGTGGATGGACGAGAAAGAAATCCGCAAGACCACGGAGCGCTGAGCAATGCGTGTATGGATTGGCATCATGGCCCTGGCTTGCGCCGTTGGCGCCCAGGCAGCGCCGAAAATCGCGGTGACCGACTTGGCTTATGAAGCGAGCGTGGATCAATACGTTCACGTGATCTCGGCCCGGGACAATCATCAGCAGGACTATTACGGCACCAGTGGCTCGTCCAGTTATGACGAGTACACGACGCAGAACAGCTATCTGGAACAGACCGAAATCAGGCGTTTCAGTGGTGACATCAAAGGTCAGATGCTCAAGACCGGGATGTTCCAGCTGATTCAGGGCACGCCGTACACCTCCAGCGCTAAAAGCGATGTGTATGACGTGATCAAACGCATCAAGGCCGGCCACTTCAAGGGGGCCGACTACGTGCTGTTCGGCACGCTGTCGGACATCGACTTCACCCAGGACATGAACGAACTGGCCAATACCGACAGCTATTCGGCAGTGCTGGCACTGACTTTGGTGGCCGACTTCAGCCTGATCAACACCAGGACTTACGAGATAACGTCGGCCTTTACCGCCATGGGCGAGGCTCAGGACACCAAACTGGTGAACGACCGGGATATCCACGTTTCATTGAACCGCCCGCGGGTGGTGCGTGAAGTTTCCCGGTCTCTGGGCGAGGATGTGGCCCGACAATTGAGCGAACAGCTCGGGGATGGAAGTTATGAGCCGTCAGGACAACCGGAGCCGCGCAATGACCTGCCACCGGATACCGCGCCGGTCATCCTGCGCTGATCCGTAAAACAAAAAAGGCGACCCCAAGGGTCGCCTTTTTTTTTGCCCAGCGGTTTTACACCACCGCTTTGCGCAGCGTCGCCATGAATGCCGCCGCACCAATGAACAGTCCGGCAAACGTGCGGTTCATGCGTCTCTGCTGCTTGGGCGTGCGCAACATCCGCAGCACCTTCGATGCAAGTCCGGTGTAACCGGCCATGACGATCAGGTCGACGCAGATCATGGTCACACCGAGGATCAGGTACTGCGCCACCAGCGGTGCATGCGGATCAATGAATTGCGGCAGCACCGCGAGCATGAACACCAACGCCTTGGGATTGCTGACATTCACCAGGAAACCCCGGAACACCAGCGCCATCGGCTTGCCGATTTGCCGGACGGCCGCGTCGTCGCTCATGTCATTGGGCAGTGCGCGCCATTGCTTGACCGCCAGGTAAACCAGATAGGCCACGCCAAACCATTTGATCGCGTAGAAAGCGGTGGCCGACGCCGCGAGGATTGCACCAACACCGGCGGCGACAATCGCAATCTGTAGCGCCAGGCCCAGTTGCAGGCCCAGGGCGTTCCAATAACCGCGCCAGAAACCGTATCGCAGACCGCTGGACATCGACGCAATGGCGCCGGCACCGGGAGACAGACTGATCACCCAGCAGGCGGCAAAAAACGCCAGCCATGTTTGAAGCACCATCGCACACCTCGACTCAGACTCGTGACAGATGTCTAAGCTAATGCGGCTTTGGGCCGATGACTACCGATTTTTTGCAGGACAGAACAGCTGCCGACCAGCGTGGTCGGCATTTCGGCTACTTTTCGAAACCGTTGGAAGGGAATACATCGCTGCCGCGCCAGCGTCGAACCGAGCGCTGGAAGAACAGGCTATTGGGCACTTGCACCATGGCGCTGCCGGTACCGAGTTCTTCGGCTTCGATCAGCGTGGTGTAGAGCAGATTGATCGCAACGACCCGGCCTTTGACGCCAGGCTTGTCGGTGGTGTCCACCAACTCGACCACGTCACCGAGGCGGAACGGGCCGACGGTGAAGATCAGGATTGCGCACAACAGATTCGAGAGCACACTCCACATGGCGAAGAACGCCACTGCCGCTACCGCGACAAACCCGGACAACGCGGTCCAGAGCACCGTCGCCGATACCCCGAGGCGTTCCAGGACGAAGATCAGCGCGCTGCCCATGATCAGCCAGCGCAAACCACCACGCAGCGGCATCAGAAATTGTGGCGGAAACGGATAGCGCTCGCCCAGACGCGTCAGGCACTTGGCCACGAAGCGCTGAGCGATGTAGCCCGCCAACAAGATCAGCAGGATTTGCCCAAAGAGCCACAGAGGCTCGATCCACACGGCAGGCAATGGCAGCTTGAAGGCTTCCATCAAGACAGCGCCTCCAGCTCCGCCTGCATGCTTTCAAGCAGTTCCAGCGCTTCCATCCAGGCTTCTTCCAGCTCGGCTTCACGGACCTTCAGCTTGGCCTGTTCGGCCAACAGATCACGCAAGTCGTTTTTGCGCGCTGGCTCGTAAATGTCGCTGTCGCCGAGGCTGGTATCGATCTTCGCCAGTTTCTCGTGCAGTTTGCCCAGCTCGGCTTCGAGCTTGTCAGCCTCGCGCTTGTGCGGTGCCAGTTGCTGACGCAACGCGGCCGCCGCCTGGCGCTGGGCCTTCTTGTCGGTCTTGTCCGGATTGACCGGCGTATTGCTGACCGGGGCGTTGCGCTGACGGTAGTCCACCAGCCAACGGGTGTAGTCTTCCAGGTCGCCGTCGAATTCCTCGACCTTGCCGTCCGCCACCAGATAGAAATTGTCGGTGGTGCTTTTGAGCAAATGGCGATCGTGGGAGACCACCAGTACCGCGCCGCTGAATTCCTGAAGGGCCATGGTCAGCGCCAGGCGCATTTCCAGGTCCAAATGGTTGGTCGGTTCGTCGAGCAGCAACAGGTTCGGCCGGCCCCAGGCGATCAACGCCAGCGCCAGACGGGCCTTTTCGCCACCGGAGAAGTTCAGCACCGGCTCATCGATCCGCGCGCCGCGGAAGTCGAAACCCCCGAGGAAGTCGCGCAGCGTCTGCTCGCGCTCGGTCGGCGCCAGGCGCTGCATGTGCAGCAACGGGCTGGCCTTGGAGTCGAGTGAGTCCAGTTGATGCTGGGCGAAGTAGCCGACGACGGTGTTCTCGCCACGGGTCAGTCGGCCGGACAACGGCTCGAGTTCACCGGCAAGGTTTTTGATCAGGGTCGATTTACCGGCACCGTTCGGGCCGAGCAAACCGATCCGCGCACCGGGGGTCAGTTGCAGCTTGACCTTCTCCAGCACGGCTCTCTCGCCGTAACCCAGTCGGGCGTCGGAGAGGTCAATCAACGGGCTGGAGATTTTCACTGATTCGCGGAAAACGAAATCGAATGGCGAATCGACGTGGGCGGCGGACAGTTCTTCCATCCGCTCCAGCGCCTTGATCCGGCTCTGGGCCTGACGGGCCTTGGTGGCCTGGGCCTTGAAGCGGGCGATGTAGCTTTCCATGTGCGCACGTTGCGCCTGCTGCTTCTCATAGGCCTGCTGTTGCTGGGCCAGACGTTCGGCACGGGCGCGTTCGAAGGCGCTGTAACCACCGCGATACAGGGTGATCTTGCGCTGATCGACGTGAGCCACATGATCGACCACGGCATCGAGGAAGTCCCGGTCGTGGGAAATCAGCATCAAGGTGCCGGGATAGCTTTTGAGCCATTCTTCGAGCCAGATGATGGCGTCGAGGTCCAAGTGGTTGGTCGGTTCGTCGAGCAACAACAAGTCCGAGGGGCACATCAAAGCCTGCGCCAGGTTCAGACGCATCCGCCAACCACCAGAGAAATCTCCTACCTGGCGATCCATCTGTTCATTGGTGAACCCAAGGCCGGCCAGCAACTTGCGGGCCCGGGCGTCGGCGGTGTAACCGTCGGCGCTGTCGAGTTCCGAGTGCAGCCGGGCCTGAGCGGTACCGTCATGGGCCGCTTCGGCTGCGGCGAGGTCGCGTTGCACCTCGCGCAGGCGCAGGTCGCCATCGAGCACATAGTCGACCGCCACGCGATCGAGGGTGTCGATCTCCTGGCGCATGTGGGCGATGCGCCAGTCCGCCGGCAGGAAGCAATCACCCGAGTCCGGGTGCAGGTCACCCAGAAGCAAGGCGAACAGGCTCGATTTGCCGGCGCCGTTGGCACCGATGAGGCCGGCTTTGTGGCCGGCGTGCAGGGTCAGCTCGGCGTCTTCTAGCAGACGTTGCGGGCCACGCTGTAAAGTCAGGTTCTGAAGTCGAATCATAATGGCGGCGGAGTCTACCAGCTTCGCTCGCAACTGGCGCGAGTAGCACTATGTCCTCTGACCTGTGGAGCTTTTCCCTTAGTACTTACGCCCGTCCCGGCGTTGAACCCGCATGCCTGCGATTGCAGTCAGCGGGTATCAATGTGTGCTTGCTGCTCTGCGGGCTGTGGCTGGGAGAACGTGGCGTCGCCTGTAACGAACACCGATTGCAGCAACTGCGTAGCGTGGCCGAGCCGTGGGATGCAGACGTGGTGCGCCCGCTGCGAGCCTTGCGGGTGAATTGGAAAGTCGTCGCCGCCGACGATGGCGAACTGAATGCTTTGCGCGAGCAAGTGAAGGCACTCGAACTGGAGGCCGAGCGACATCTGTTGGTGCGACTGGAACGAGCGGCGTTGAGTTGGCCGCAGGGTGAGGAGACCGATCTATCGGCCTGGCTGGAAGGTGTAGCGGCAGACACCGCCCACCTGCACCGCGACGCGCTGCATCAGCTGCGCGTCGCGGTAAGCAGCACTTAGGAAGCGCTGGTTGGGGTGGTTGCTGCGATCGATGCGGCGGCCGGCGTTGGCGCTGGCGTGGCTGTCGAGGTGGCTGCTGCTAAAGCAGACGTTGCTGCCGGAGCCGGGTTGGCTGGCTTGGCAACTGGCGCGGCAGCCGGCTTGGCAACTGGCGCGGCGGCCGGCTTGGCGGCAACCGGTTTTTTCACTGCTGGTTTTGCAGCTGGCTTGGCGGCTGGTTTTGCAGCCGGTTTGGCAGCGGCAGGTTTGGCGGCTGGTTTCGCTGCAGCAGGTTTTGCAGCAGGTTTTGCAGCAGCAGTTTTGGCAGCCGGTCTGGCTGCAGCTTTTGCAGCTGGCTTGGCAGCAGTTTTAGTCGCGACTGATTTCGCGGCAGGCTTGGCAGCAGGTTTCGCAGCGGCTGTTTTTGCAGCCGGTTTTGCGGCCGGTTTGGCAGCTGCTTTCGCCGCTGCAGTTTTCGCCACCGCCGGTTTGGCAGCAGCAGTTCTTGCAGCCGGTTTAGCGGCAGCTGTTTTGGCAGCGGCTGGCTTGGCGGCAGGTTTGGCGGCGGCTGTTTTTGCAGCCGGTTTTGCAGCCGGTTTTGCAGCGCTAGCAGCGACTGGTTTTTTTGCCGCAGGTTTAGCGGCAGGTTTTGCTGCGGCTTTCACCGGTGCTTTGGCAGCCGGTTTGGCAGCAGGCTTGGCCGGTGCTTTTGCAGCAGCCGGTTTGGCAGCGGCTTTCTTGGCAGGAGCCGCAGCAGGCTTGGCCGAACGCAGGGACAACGCCTTGCCGACAGCCTCTTGTACACGACCGACGCCCTGGGCCAGTTTCAGGCTTTCTTGAGCATCGCGCTTGAGTTGCAGAATGTAGCTGCGAGTTTCGGATTGACGATCCTTGAGGGCATCGAGCAGGTCCTCAAGCTCCTTCACCGCGCCCTTGGCTTTGGCTTGTGCCTTGGCCTTGCCGGCCGCCGCAGCGTCCTGCAATTTGGTACGGGAGTTGTGCAGTTTTTCTTGCGCTTTTCCGCGTTGCTTTTCCAATTTGGCGAGCAGTTTTTCAGCATCAGCCAAGGCTTGGGAACAAGCGTTTTCCAGATGCTCGAGCAAGCTGCCCGAGAGTTGTTGGAGTAAGTGCAACGGAGTATTTACAGGCTTCTTGGTGGCCGACATGGTTTACCTCCTGGCTGACGTGGGTGCGGCTCATACTAGACCTCTGCTGCTACCGCCGCTAGGGCATGTTGACAGTATCCAAAGCGCGACGTTGCAACGGATTGAAATTCTTCTGCGCCTGCGTAAAACCAGTTCACCGTAGAGCACATTCACACTGGCATAATCCCCCGCATCTCAGGTTGGAGAGTGCCCATGTCGCGCTACCTTTTTTTATCACTGTGCGTGTTTTTTTCCGTGGCCCAGGCCGCCGAAAAAACCAAAGAAAATGACACTCATGATCTCTCTTACAGCCTGGGCGCGAGTCTGGGCGAACGCCTGCGCCAGGAGGTTCCGGATCTGCAACTTCAGGCGCTGATCCAAGGCTTGCAACAAGCCTATCAAGGCAAACCCCTGGCGCTGAAAGATGAGCAGATCGAACAGATTCTTGCCGAGCACGAAGCCCAGGTCGCCTTGCAACCGACCCTGCCGCAAAGCGACGTCGCCCTCGAAAAAGAGCAGGCTTTTCTCGCCGAGGAAAAAGCCAGACCGGGCGTTCGTGAGCTGGCCGATGGAATATTGCTGACGGAGTTGGCGCCAGGCACTGGCGCCAAAGCTGGCCCCAACGGCAAAGTCCAGGTGCTGTATATCGGTCGCCTTCCCGACGGCACGGTGTTCGATCAGAACAGTCAGCCGCAGTGGTTCAGTCTCGACAGTGTGATTAGCGGATGGCGCAGCGCGTTGCAGCAAATGCCGGTCGGTGCGAAATGGCGCCTGGTGATTCCATCGGCCGAAGCCTATGGCGCCGAGGGTGCCGGCGACCTGATTGCGCCGTTCACACCACTGGTATTCGAAGTCGAATTGCGCGGTGCCACAAGCTGAATACCGGACACGAAAAACGGCGCGCATAGCGCACCGTTTTTGGAGGTCTTGCAGGAAGGGGGTTCAGGCCTGAACCGGGTCCTCTTCCTTGTGAGCGGTGTGCAGCACTTCGATCAGGCAGTCTTCCAGTTCGAAGCGCTCGTGCAACAGGCCACCCAGTTCTTTGAATTTCTCTGCCACGCACTGACCTGCATCACACAGGTCATTGAACGCGAGCAGCTTCTCGGTGATGACGTCGATGCGAGGGTAGATGGTCTCGGCCAACTCCAGTCCGCGAGTGTCACCAAAGGCCTTGGCTTCGCCGGTCAGCTGTTCGTAGATCTCGAAGTGCCCGGCAGACACGTAATCTACCAGCACGCCGCAGAACTCCTGCAACGGCTTGCGGTTCTCACCCAGCGCCTCAGGCTTGGCGCCGAGAGCATCATAGGCCCGAACCAGTTCGTGACGCTCCTGCAACCAGCGATCGATCAGCAGATGCACTCCACCCCAACGTTCCTGAGCATTCTGACAACTTTCGAGCATGGTGATCTCTCTTCCCTTGTGGGTCATGCTGCCCTACACCCGTCGCCACACTTGAAGGTCAAGTATCGGCCAGGCAGAGCGTCATTCGAGCAACATAATTCCAATGACACGTGCGGGCCAGATTATGCCCGCGCGACAATGGCTTCAAGGTACGCAGGAGATAAAGTTCATACAAGTGTTTAATCACCCGCCAGCGCCCGGTGCGACGAACCGCCGTTGAGCGGTCGCAGACAGGCTTTCCAGACAACGCGCAGCAGCTGATAAATTCCCAGAATTGTCATCGCCATGAAGAACAGCAGACTCCATTCAGGAATGCTCAGGTCGAACAGTGTCCAGGAAATCTCCGCGCACTCCGCCTCCCCTTTAAACATCTGTGTCACCTGGCAAAACCAGGGCATGTCCTCGTACTGAACAGCCAGATTAGGCGGGCACGTCAACAGCTGATGCGCTGGATCGCTCTGCAGCAATACCTGCCGCCACGCCGTGACCGTACCCGCCAGACTGCAAAACAGCCCGAGCAGCCAATACAGGAAAGACCCGAAGCGGCCCGGCCCATGCACCGAAGCCACCAGGCAGATACCCGTGAACAACGCGAGGCAAAAGCGCTGCAACAGGCACAACCCGCAAGGCTTGAGGCCGACCGCATATTCCAGGTAATAGGACACGCCCAGGGCCAGGGCACCTGCAATGAAAGCCATGAAAAACAAGGAGCGTGAGCAGGCCAAAGACATGGCATTTCCGTAACAGTAGAGACAGGCGGTTACGGTAGAGGAAAGCGCTGCAGCCTTTCAAGGCAGGCCAGCGGGGACACTTCAACAGAAGTGTAGGGAATTCCCGACAGGAACGAGAGGATTAGGTGTAGTCCTCTGTAGGACTCTGCCGTTGACGGACTACAAAGGTAAAATTCCGGCAGTTTGCAGGCGACGGGATCGCTCCTTCGAAGCGACCCGTCGTCCACTCTTCAAGCGTGAACAGGAACCGGCAACGGTGCCGCCAGCAAGCGCTCGTCCAACAAGCCCAAGCCCTCCTGGAACAACTGATTGCTGCGCTCTGTGTCACCCAGCTGCGCCAGCAGCCGCGCCAGTTCCGCGCAGGCTTCCGGGTTGCGCTGCACTCGCAGGCTGCTCTCCAGATAGTCCCGGGCCTTGCCCCAAAGGCTGCTTTGCAGACACAAGCGCCCCAAGGTCAGCAACAGGCTTGGGTCGGCCGGATGCTCCTTGAGCCAGCCCTCGGCGGTGTGCAGTTGACGTGCCGGATCACTGCCGCGAACGAGTCCGTAGAGGCGCGCCAGATGACTGTCGTAGTTGCGCTTGAGCGCCGTTCGCAGGATCTCCTCGGCCTCGACCTGAGCACCCAATTGCCGAAGTTGCTCGGCATAAGCGAGCACCAGTTGCGGCTCCTGACGCTGAGCTGAGGTCAACTGCTGCCAGGCGCGATTGAGCGATTGCAAGCCTACCGTCCCGTCTTCTTCCTGATGCGCCGCCAGGGACAGGTTCTCACCCCAGGCCCGGCGTTCAAGTTCTGCCAGCTCGGCCGGCGGCAGGACCTTGTCCTTGCGTAGCTCCGGCAGCAGACGAATCACCGCCGACCAGTCGCCCCGCTGTTGGTGCAAGCGCTGCAACTGGCGCAAGGTCTGGACGTTGCGAGGATGACGCTCGTGCATGGCTTGCAGGGTCACCAGGGCGCCTTCGGTATCGCCGCGGTCAGTCTGTAATTGCGCGTGGCTAAGGGCAATCGCCAACTCTGCCTGGGGTTGTCGCTCAAGAGCGCGCTCCAGCAGGTTGTCGCTTTCCTCGTATTGACCTTGTTCGTTCGCGGCCCGGGCAGCGCCGAGGTAGTAAAGCAAAGGCTGGCGCTCGGCTTCCGCTGCCCGATGCAGATGACGCTGCGCACTGGCCCAGCGACCTTCGGCCAGATCCAGCTGACCGTGTTCAATCGCCACCTGCACACGGCGACTGCGATTGCGCCGCGACCAGGGATTGACCACGCCGCTGGAGGTCGTCACCAATTCGATCAACGCCTTGATGCCCCAGAACACCAGCCAGAGCACGGCGACCAACGCCAGGGTTGCCCACAGGCTCGACTCATAGCGAAAGCTTTTGTAGGCGATCAGCACGTAACCGGAATGCTCCGCAATCGCCAGCCCCAGCGCGGCAGCCGCGGCGATTACCAGGAACATGATCACATAGAGGCGCTTCATGGTGCTGCCTCCTGAGCGGTGTCCGCGGCAGGTTTGGCCATCGGTTTGATTGAGTCCTCGGCGTTGACATTACGCCGCTCCAGATACCCCTGAACCGCACTCAGCGTGCCGGTCAGGTCTGGCGTGACAACGGTGACCGGTTGCTTGCTCAACTCGCCAACCTGCTCAAGCATCACTTTGCTCTGAGGGTTGTCCGGGTTGAAGTTGCCCTTGAGCACGTCCCGCGCCTCGGCCAGCGCCTGGGTATAAACCGCGGCCTGGCCATTGAGCGCGGCCCATTGCGCCTGCTCCAGCGCCAGGCTCAGAGCCAGGCGCACCTGGCTCAGGCTCTGCCCGGCCAGCAACGGACGCACATTCTTGTCGGCATTAAAGTCGATGCGGATGTAGCGCGAGACCTGATCCCACCATTGCGCCCAGCGACTGGCGCCGTCGCCATCGGCGGTGAGCCCCAGCAGGGATTCACCACGATCCTTGTACTCGGGCGCCAGCTCGGTGAGGCTGATCACCTGATCGCGCAGCGCCCCAAGTCGCAGGAACAGACCGGTGCGATCCGGCTGTTGGGTGCTACGCAATGCCACCAACGTTTTGGCCACTTGCTCGCGAGCGGCAAAAGAGCCCGGGTCGTTCTGTTCGCGCAGAATTTCATCGGCGCCCTGCACCAAAGCCTGGGCACTGCTGATGTCCTGCAACGCGGAAAGACGCAGGCTGGCCAGACGCAGCAGGTGCTCGGCCTCGGCGAGACGCCAATCCTTGCGACTGGCGCCGAGAACCGTTTCGAGGCGTTGATTCAAGCGTTGCTGATCACCTTGAAGTTGAGTAACCAAACGACTGCGTGCATCGAGCTCGGCGGCGGCAGGCATTTGTTCCAGGCGAGCAGTCAGGCGTTGTTCATTGAGCTTCAGGTCCTGCGCCTGATCGTTCAATGCCTGGACCTGACTCAACTGCAGTTGAGTATTGGCTTGCAGGTGACGCACCTGCCAGACTCCCCAACCGCCCACGGCGACACCGGCGGCGCCCAGCAATAGCGCGACGATTGCCAGCCCATTGCCTCGGCGCTGCACTGCAGCAGGTGGCCCGGTTTCAACCGGTGCTTCAACCGGTGCATCGAGCACTGGCTGGACGTCATCTTTAGGCAAGGCTGTTTCGCTCACGTATCCATCCTTTGCATTAGAGAACGGGTCCGGGATGCTCCCGTAACGCCGTCAGCAAAGCCGCGGCACTGGCGCCACGACAATCCACAACTGTTTGGGCCCCGGCGGCACGTGCCAGCTCGGCGACCCTGGGGCTTGGAACAAACAACGGCAACCGCGCCAATTGCGGCCAGGCATCGCCGGCCAATTGATGCAGGTGCTCAAAACCCTGCCCACTGCTGACCACCAGCCCGTTCAAGCGTTCCGCCTCGATCAGGTCAGGCAGCGCTGCCGGCGGGTAGTGCGGCAGGTCGCGGCGGTACAACTCCAGATACTCGACACTAGCACCAAGCTCGCGCAAACGCTCAGCCAGCAACTCGCGCCCGCCCTCCCCGCGCATGATCAGCACGCGTGGACCGGGCCGCGCGATTGCCTCGCGCAACTGAGGAAGTTCAAGCAAGGCTTCGCTGTCATCGCCATCCACCGGGAAGCTGATGTCCAACCCGCGATCCTCGAGGATCTGCGCGGTGGCTGCGCCCACGCTGAACCACTTCAAACGAGGGGGTTGCGGCCGATACCGGTCGAGCAGATCCACGGCAATTCTGGCGGCCGGTTTACTGACCACGATCACCGCGCAGTAGCGATCCAGCCCCAGAATCACCTCGCGCATTGTGTCAGAGGCAGGAATCGGCTCGATCTCCAAAAGCGGCAAACTGCTGCTGAAAATCCCCTTTTCGGTCAAAAAACTGCTCAGCGCCGCCGACTCATCCGCGGGACGCGTCAGCAGCAGGCGCCAGCCCGTCACTCGTGACCTGCCTCGCCGTAGACTGCTTTCAGAATGTCGTTGGCGCCTTGACTCAGCAGGTCTTCAGCCACTTGCACGCCCAGGGCCTCGGCGTCGCTGCGTGGCGCACGAGCCTCGGCGCTGAGCAGCAGACCGCCGTTCGGATCACCGACAAGACCACGCAACCAGATCTGCTCGCCTTCAAGCACCGCATAGCAGGCGATGGGCACTTGGCAGCCGCCATTCAAATGTTTGTTGAGAGCACGTTCGGCGGTCACGCGGATCGCAGTGTCCTGGTGATGCAGCGGTGCCAACAGCGCGTGAATTTCGCTGTCGACGCTGCGGCATTCGATGCCCACCGCGCCTTGGCCACCGGCCGGCAGACTGTCGTCGACACTGATGGCCGAGGTAATCCGATCTTCAAAGCCGAGACGAATCAGGCCGGCAGCAGCGAGGATAATGGCGTCATATTCGCCGGCATCGAGCTTGGCCAGGCGCGTGTTGACGTTGCCGCGCAGGAAGCGAATCTCCAGGTCCGGACGACGGGTCAGCAACTGGGCCTGACGGCGCAGGCTGGAGGTGCCGACGATGCTGCCTTGCGGCAATTCGTCCAGGCTGGCGTAGGTGTTGGAAACGAAGGCATCACGCGGGTCTTCTCGCTCGCAGATGCAAAACAGACCGAGGCCTTCAGGAAAGTCCATCGGCACGTCTTTCATCGAGTGCACGGCGATGTCGGCTTCGTTTTCCAGCAGCGCGGTTTCCAGTTCTTTGACGAACAGGCCCTTGCCGCCGATTTTCGACAGTGGCGAGTCGAGCAACTTGTCACCGCGACTGACCATGGGCACCAACGTCACGAGCAGACCCGGATGGGCCTCTTCCAGACGGGCTTTGACGTATTCGGCCTGCCACAGGGCGAGTGCACTTTTACGGGTGGCGATGCGGATTTCGCGAGAGGACATGGATCAATCCGTACTGAATAGATACGGCGGATAATAACAGCTCAGCCAAATCCACTTTGACTTGTATCAGGTATTGCCTGGCCTCCCTGGCCCCGGATGTCCGGCAATCGGGTGTGAAATACGCCTGTGAGCGGCGAATTAAAGCTGCTGCATCATTTTGCGCACGCCGGCCACATGCCGTCGGCTGACGATCAGGGCGTCGCCGTTCAAGCCTTTGAGGAACAGCTGAAAATGCCCCAGAGGCGTGCGTTGCAGGCGTTCGATGCGTTCGCGGGCGACCAGCGCGTTGCGGTGGATTCGCACGAAGCGATCGCCAAATTCATCTTCAAGGGCCTTGAGTGGCTCATCCAGCAGCACTTCGCCGCCTTCGTGGCGCAAGGTCACGTATTTGTGATCCGCAATGAAGTAGACCACCTGTCCCAACGGGATCAATTCGATACCTTTACGGGTACGGGCGCTGATGTGGCTGCGCGGGCCGCTGCCACTTTCGGCGGCGGGACGGGTCAGGGCCGCGAGCTGGACGCGATTGGGCCGCTCGGCTTTTTTCAACGCTTCATGCAATTGTTCTGTACGCACAGGTTTCACCAGATAGCCTACGGCGCTGGCCTGTAAGGCTTCCACGGCAAATTCATCGGGCCCTGTGCAAAACACCACGGCGGGCGGGGTTTCGCGTTCGCACAATCGTGCAGCCACTTGCAGGCCATCGAGGCCCGGCATGCCGATATCGAGCAGCACGATATCGGGTTTGTGGCTGTCGATCAGAGCCAACGCCTCATCGCCGTTCGTGGCGCTAGGCTCCAGGACACTGTATCCCTCGAGTTCGCCAACCATTCGGCTCAGGCGCTCGCGGGCAAGGGGTTCGTCATCAACGATCAGGACATTCATATTGCGCTGGATTCCTGCGTGAGTCTCGCACAAGGATAGCGTAGACAGGTGAAGTGACGTCCGTCACCGCGATCCACGCTAAGACTAGCGCGAGGGCCAAAAAGTGCCGCCCGACCGACGGCTAAATTTTTATCTGTCGTGCGTTTGGCGGCCCAGGCCCGCGTTGGCGAGGCATCGCCGTAGGGTTTGTTGATACACAATATGAACACCCCCTCTTCTTATAGTCAGCTGCAGCGTCTGGAAGTGCGCTGATCCTACTGTCCAACTGTAGACGGTTGCCGGCACGATATTGCTCAATTGAAAAATATCGTTGCGCGAATCCCCTCGGCGTTGATTCGAGTATGGACCGCCGCCTGAGAAAAAAACGTATCGACCAGTGTCAGCGACAGGATTGGCAACCCTGTTATTATCCGCGACAGCTTTCTACGCCATCTTTCTTCAGCCGACACGAGCGAATTCATGAGCACTGACAAGACCAATCAGTCCTGGGGCGGCCGCTTCAGTGAACCCGTCGACGCCTTCGTCGCCCGCTTCACCGCCTCCGTCACTTTCGACCAGCGCCTGTATCGCCACGACATCATGGGCTCGATCGCTCACGCCACAATGCTGGCCAAGGTCGGCGTGCTGACCGATGCCGAGCGCGACAGCATCACCGATGGCCTGAAGACCATCCAGGGTGAAATCGAGGCCGGCCAGTTCGACTGGCGCATCGACCTCGAAGACGTGCACATGAACATCGAGGCGCGTCTGACCGACCGCATCGGCGTCACCGGTAAAAAGCTGCACACCGGTCGCAGCCGTAATGACCAGGTCGCCACCGACATCCGCCTGTGGCTGCGTGACGAGATCGACCTGATCCTGAGCGAAATCACCCGCCTGCAAAAAGGCTTGCTGGAGCAGGCCGAACGCGAAGCCGGCAGCATCATGCCGGGCTTCACTCACCTGCAAACCGCGCAGCCGGTGACCTTCGGGCACCACATGCTGGCCTGGTTCGAAATGCTCAGCCGCGACTACGAGCGCCTGGTCGACTGCCGCAAACGTACCAACCGCATGCCACTGGGCAGCGCCGCACTGGCGGGCACCACCTACCCGATCGACCGCGAATTCACCGCCCAACTGTTGGGCTTCGACGCTGTTGGTGGTAACTCACTGGACAACGTGTCCGATCGTGACTTCGCCATCGAGTTCTGCTCGGCCGCGAGCATCGCGATGATGCACTTGTCGCGCTTCTCCGAAGAGCTGGTGCTGTGGACCAGCGCGCAGTTCCAGTTCATCGATCTCCCGGACCGTTTCTGCACCGGCAGCTCGATCATGCCGCAAAAGAAAAACCCGGACGTTCCAGAGCTGGTGCGTGGCAAGACCGGCCGCGTATTCGGCGCGCTGATGGGCCTGCTGACCCTGATGAAAGGCCAGCCACTGGCCTACAACAAGGACAACCAGGAAGACAAAGAGCCGCTGTTCGACGCCGCCGACACGTTGCGCGACTCGCTGCGGGCCTTTGCCGACATGATCCCGGCGATCAAACCCAAGCACGCGATGATGCGTGAAGCAGCCCTGCGCGGTTTCTCCACCGCCACCGACCTGGCCGACTACCTGGTTCGCCGCGGTCTGCCGTTCCGTGACTGCCACGAAATCGTTGGCCATGCCGTGAAGTACGGCGTGGAAAGCGGTAAAGACCTGGCGGAAATGAGCCTGGAAGAACTGCGCAAGTTCAGCGACCAGATCGACCAGGACGTGTTTGCCGTGCTGACCCTGGAAGGCTCGGTGAATGCCCGTGACCATATCGGCGGGACTGCGCCGGCACAGGTCAAGAAGGCTGTGGCTCGCGGTCAGGCATTGCTCGCCAGCCGCTAAACCGCCAAAAGCTTCGTCGGAACGCCGCCCGGAGCAAGCCCGCTCCCACATTTGGAATGCGTTCCCCCTGTGGGAGCGGGCTTGCTCGCGAAAGCGGTTTAAGGCGCCCCAAAAATCTACTTCTTGGACGCGACCATCGCCAAAAACGCTGGCATCGCCGCTTCCTTGTCCTTTGCAATCCGCTGCACATTCGGATTCTGCCCCAGACGCTCCAGCAGCGCCTTGGCCGCCGGCATCTCGGCCAGCAAATCCAGGTCAAACAGCTTCTGCGCCACCGCACAGGCCAGCGGCACGCTGTAGAGGAAATACAAATCCGCAATGCTCAGGCTGTCGCCTGCCACATAAGGGGCGAACTTGCCGTGCCTGCCCAGTGAGGCAAACCCCAGCAGCAACTCGGCTTTGGTCTTGTCCTTGATCGCATCCGGCACCGTCATGCCGAAAAATGCTTCGCCGTAGCAGGCTCGCCCCGGCAATTCGATGTACAGCTCGATTTCCTTGGCCAGTGCCAGGACCTGCGCCCGCTCAAAGGGATCGCTCGGCAACAGCCGCGTGCCTTTCTGGCTGTGCTCGAGGTATTCGAGAATCACGCTGGTTTCGTTGACGAAACCCTGTTCGACGCCCAGCACCGGCACCTTCCCGCGCGGGCTGATGGCTAACGCCTCGGCGCTCGGCCCCGGGTAAAACAGCACCTCTTCTAACGGCAGTCCCTTCTCGAGCAACGCCAGCTTGACCATGTTGTAGTAGTTGCTGACGGAAAATCCATAAAGCTTGAGCATCACATAGCCTCCAGGCCGTGCGGGGTTGGCTGGTGCCTTTTATAGAACGCCGCGACGTTTCTTGCCAGCAGCATCACAGCGCTGAATGCAGGTAAACTGGCCGCCTTAACTTGAGGAGCCTGCCATGAGCGAGCCAACCCCCGGCATCAACAACGACGACATCGACGAAGAAGAGTTCGCCGAAAACACCCTGGTCGAAGCCATCGAAAACCAGATCGAAAGCGACAACCCGCCAGCCGCCAAGGCGACCTTCAACAAGCTGACATTGGTGGGTTACGAGCGTGAAGAAATCCTCAATCTGATGGCCCACGTTCTGGCGGTGGAAATCGACGCGATCCTGGAAGAAGACCGCGCGTTCAACACCGAATGGTACGAAGCTGCGTTGCGTGCATTGCCAGAGTTGCCGCCGGAAAAGAAATAAAATCAAAGATCGCACCTGTTGAAGGTTGCGATCTTTTTCATTTCAGACAACCGTTTCTCAGACCCTGACTACACTGTATCCACCCCGCTGCCGCACCACCCACCGGGGAATGCTTCCCAAGGCGAAAAAACCCTGTCGCGAGCACTGGACATGCCGCCCGAGTGGGATCACCTTAGGGACGCTGTCGTCCAATTCCTAGAAAGTCTGGAGTCCTTATGTCGCTTACCCCTGAGTTGGTTGCCGAACTGGAAATCCTCGCACTCTTCAACCTGGACAGTTCCCAGGAAGGTTTGAAAATTCATCAAACCGCTGCCCCGAAAGCCATTGCCGCCGCCCAACGCCTGTTCGACAAAGAACTGATCACTCAGCCCGATGGCGGTTATCTGACCAGCCTGGGCCGTGACGCCGCGCAAAATGTGCAAACCGTTCTGACCATTCTCAACGTCCGGGAAACTGCCTGAGCATTACCGCAGCGCCCACGGAAACCCCTGCTACGGGATTTCCGCGGGCACATTTCGTTACTTGCCCTGTTGCCTGCCGTCGCCCCGCGATAAAAATCTGACGCCAGAAAAACAAAATCAGCTTAAAAGTCCTGGAGCCGAGGCGCTAAACTGCCCTCATCCGCAGACACCCACGTCTGAACCCCGCGAGCCGGTTTGAGCTGACATGACCCGCCACCATGAAATCCGCCCCGATCTGGACGAGGGAATCGACCGCAAGGTTCTCAGCCAACTGCGCGCACGTTTTCTGAAGCTCAATGAAGGCCGTATGGCCCGCGCCATGGAAGGGTTGTCGACCCGCCAGCAAGCGGTACTGACCCTGTTGCCGCTGTTTTTCCACGTCAATCATCCGCTGTTGCCGGGGTACGTTTCGGGCAGCACGCCAGCCGGGCTGTCGGATTACGAACCCGACGCCAACACCCTCGCCGAAGCCCAGCGCCTGACCCGCTCGTTTTCCTATAAGCCCCGCCATGGCAGCAATCCGCCGCGACCAATTCACGGCTTGTTCCTGATGGGCAGCCTCGGCACCCTCGCCCAGGCCGACCAAAGCGACATGGACGTGTGGGTCTGTCACGGGCCGGACTTGAGCGAAAGCGAGCTCGCTGAACTGCGCAAAAAATGCCAGCTCCTCGAAGTCTGGGCTGCCAGCCAAGGCGCCGAGGCGCATTTCTTCCTGATCGACCCGACCCGTTTCGTACGCGGTGAACGTGATGCGCAACTGAGCTCGGAAGACTGCGGCACCACCCAGCACTATCTGCTACTGGACGAGTTTTATCGCACCGCGATCTGGCTGGCCGGACGCACGCCCATCTGGTGGCTGGTGCCGGTCTACGAAGAAGCGAGCTACGACCGTTACACCCACACGCTGATGTCCAAGCGCTTCATCCGTGCCGACGAAACCCTGGACCTGGGGCATCTGGCCTATATCCCGCCTGGCGAATACATCGGCGCCGGACTCTGGCAGTTGTTCAAGGGCATCGAGTCGCCGTACAAATCGGTACTCAAACTTCTGCTGACCGAGGTCTATGCCAGCGAACACCCCAAGGTTCATTGCCTGAGCCTGCGCTTCAAGCAAGCGGTGTTTGCCAATCGGCTCGACCTTGATGAGCTGGACCCGTACGTCGTGGTCTACCGGCGCATCGAGGAATACCTGACCGCCCGTGGCGAGCCGGAACGGCTGGAGCTGGTACGCCGGGCGTTGTACCTGAAGGTCAATCGCAAACTCACCGGCAGCAGCAGTCGCACTCAGAGCTGGCAGCGTTCGTTGCTCAAACGCCTGGCCCACGAATGGCAGTGGGACCATCGTCAACTGGCCCTCCTCGACAGCCGCAGCCAGTGGAAAGTCCGTCAGGTCGGCTCTGAACGAAGGGCCTTGGTCAACGAACTCAATTACAGCTACCGCTTCCTGACCCAGTTCGCCCGCAACGAACAGACCGCCAGCCTGATCAACAAGCGCGACCTCAACGTGCTGGGTCGACGGCTGTACGCGGCTTTCGAGCGCAAGGCCGACAAGGTCGAGTTCATCAACCCTGGCATCGCCCCGGATCTGGCCGAAGATACCCTCACGCTGGTGCATGCGCCGAACAAAAAAGAATCGGGTCAAACTCAGTGGGGTTTGTACAACGGCAGCCTGACGGCCCTCGAATGGGAGCATTTCGCACCGATCAAGCGCAGCCGCCAATTGCTGGAACTGCTGACCTGGTGTCACCGCAATGGCGTGATCGACAGCAGCACTCGCCTGGCCTTGCATCCTGGCAGCAGCGATTTGAGCGAGTTCGAGCTGTTCAACCTGCTCGGCAGCCTGCAACAGAGCATCGTCCTGCCGCTGACGACCGTCGCCGAAGAACCGTTGCTGCGCGCCAGCGAGCCGAGCGAAGTGCTGATTCTGGTGAACGTCGGCGTCGATCCACTCAAGCACCACCGCGACCTGAACATCCTGATGACCACCGAGCGCACCGATTCCCTCAGTTACGCCGGCGTCCGGGAAAACCTGGTGCTGACCCTGGATCAGGTCACGCTCAATAGTTGGAACGAAGTGCTGGTCAACCGCTTCGACGGCCCTCACGCGCTGCTCGACTGCGTGCGTGATTACCTCAACAACCTGCCCGGCGGGCTACAACAACCCACGTTGCGGGTTCGGTGCTTCTGCCACAACCGTGCGCAGTTTATTGCCCGGCGGGTCGAAGAGATCCTCGACACCGCGCAGAACCTGCTGTTAAGCAAACTCAATCATCGCTACCTGATTCAGGTCCAGCAGCACTACCACGTGCTGGAGCTGGTGCCCGGCCAAGTCAATCATGTCGCCCTCGCCACGCTGCCGGCGCTGGTCGATTACCTGGGCGAAGAGCGGCCAAGCTACAGCCCACTGCACCTGGACCCGATGGCACTGGAAGACCACGACCTGGCGCTGGTCCTGCCGATGGGCCAGCCCGATTGCATTCAGGTGTTCTACCGGATCAACGAATACCACGCCGACCTGTACGTGCTGGATGAATTCAATGCCCTGTGGCAGCAGCGCTTGCCCTACCACGACGAGCAAAGCCTGCTGGTGCCGCTGCAACGTTTCCTGCAATCGATCCAGTACCGGCGCGACGCCTTGCTGCCGATGGACGTCGCCCAGCCGTTGAGCCTGGACACCTTGTATTACCAACTGCTGCCCTCCGGCCCCGTGCGGGCGCGTCGGGTCGAAGCTCGGCCAGCGCCGCAAACCCCGGTCAACAAACCGTTCTACGACGTGCAGGCGATTGTCGGCAAAGCCGCACCGGGACAGGTGCAGGTCACGTTGTATTGCAATCAGCGGGAATTTTCAGAGCTGGAACATGGCGACCAACTGTTCAGCGTGGTCGCCCGGGAAATCGTCGAGCAGCGCCGTGAAACCGAACGCTATCGCTGCTACATCACCGACCTGGACCTGTCGGGCCTGCTCGGTGATGGTCAGAGTTCAAGCATTTTGTATTTGCGCTACAAGGCTGACCTGGAGCGCGCATTGAACGAGGCGCTCGAGCAGGTCTGAGGGGTTTATTCCGGAAAGTGGCCGCCCTCGGCCGGCTGCGATTCGACTTCCAGCAAGGTCAGTTTGAGGGTCTTGCCGCCTGGAGCCGGCCAGTCGATGTGCTGACCCACCTTGAGGCCGAGCAAGGCACTGCCCACTGGCGCCAGAATGGAAATCTTGCCTTCGTCGGCATTGGCATCCTTCGGATAAACCAGCGTCAGGTGATAGTCCTTGCCGCTGCCTTCTTCGCGGCAATGTACGCGGGAATTCATGGTCACGACATCGGCGGGTACTTCATCGTGACCGACCAGGGTATCGGCGCGGTCCAGCTCGGTTTGCAGCGCGATAACGCCCGGCAGCGTGTCATCCAGGCTGTCGATCAGGCGCTCCAGACGTTGCACGTCCAGACGGGTAAGGGTGATTGAAGGTGCGGTCATGATTTGGGCAGACTCCTTTCTTCTGCACAGAAAAAGCAAAACCCCGCCAGAAAAAGGCGGGGTTTTCACGAGCCTCGATGGGTTGAGGCGTTTCTCGACACTATCACAGCTCAATAAATATACAAGTCAGGCCCCGTCGACCTGTTTGCGCTGTGTAGCCTGGGCGCAGATAACCCGCCGCCGATCGTCATCGGCCGAGCGCCATTCGCGGATGTCTTCGACATGGCGAAAACACCCAAGGCAGACCTTCTGCTCATCCAGCCGACACACGCCGCTGCACGGCGAAGCCACCGCCGGGCTGACATTGCTGTAGAGCGGTTTGGGCGGACGAACGGGCACAGGCTGGGTCACGATCTCACAGGCCTTCGAAATCGAGTTCGACGTCAGCCTGCTGCTTGACGATGCGCTCGAGCATCTCGCCGAGTTGTTCGTCGCTCTTGTCACACATCCAGCGCTTGCTCTCTTCGTCGTAATCGAAGTGGAACCCGCCGGACACGGCCGCCAGCCACAGCTGCCGCAGCGGTTCCTGACGGCTGAAGATCAACTGGCTGCCGTTTTCGAACTTGACGGTGAGCACACCGGCCGAGCTCTCCAGATCGATATCCAGGTCACACTCGTCAAAAATATCTTCCAGCGTCTGCTGGGTGGCATCGACCAGGTCGTGGAAACGGGCTTCAGTCAAACTCATTGCGGGAACCTCAAAAAGTGTCTACTCACGCTCAAGCGCCGCAAGATACGGCCGAGCCCCGGTGATTGCAAAGGATAACGACCAAGGGCCCGATAGCGTTACGAAATATCCACGTACGGCGCAGGACAAGTTACCGCGCTACGGTCCAAGCCCCGCCGGACGGGAGCCCCGTCGCATAGGCAAGCTGCCGGGTGGCCGGTATACTCCGGCGCAATTAATGCATTTTCAAGGATTTCGCCATGAAGCGCCTGATCTCTTCCCTTGCTGCGCTCGCTTCGCTCGTCGCTTTTGTCAGCTTATTATCGGCCTGTGGTCAAAAAGGCCCGCTGTACCTGCCCGATGACAGCCAGGATCCTGCCGAGCAGGCCAAGTCGTCACAGCAATCTCCGTCGAAAGCACACAAGCACGACGTCTACCAATAAGGGAACGCCATGGACGCTTTTAACTACCGTGACGGCGAGCTGTTCGCGGAAGGTGTTGCCCTGTCCGCCATCGCCGAACGCTTTGGCACACCGACCTACGTCTACTCCCGTGCGCACATCGAAGCCCAGTACCTGGCATTCGCCGATGCGCTGGCCGGCATGCCGCACCTGGTCTGCTTTGCGGTCAAGGCCAACTCCAACCTGGGTGTTCTGAATGTCCTGGCGCGTTTGGGCGCCGGTTTCGACATCGTCTCCCGTGGCGAGCTGGAACGCGTACTGGCCGCTGGCGGCAGCGCCGACAAAATCGTTTTCTCCGGTGTCGGCAAGACCCGTGACGACATGCGTCGTGCCCTGGAAGTCGGCGTGCACTGCTTCAACGTCGAATCCACCGATGAGCTGGAACGTCTGCAAGTGGTCGCTGCCGAGCTGGGCGTTCGCGCGCCGATCTCGCTGCGCGTGAACCCGGATGTCGACGCTGGCACCCACCCGTACATTTCCACCGGTCTTAAAGAGAACAAGTTCGGCATCGCCATCGCTGACGCCGAAGACGTGTACATCCGCGCCGCCCAACTGCCAAACCTGGAAGTGGTCGGTGTCGATTGCCACATCGGTTCACAACTGACCACCCTGCCACCCTTCATCGACGCCCTCGACCGCCTGCTGGGCCTGGTCGACCGCCTCGGCGATTGCGGCATTTACCTGCGCCACATCGATCTCGGTGGTGGTTTGGGCGTGCGTTATCGCGATGAAGAGCCGCCATTGGCTGCCGACTACATCAAAGCCGTGCGCGAGCGTCTCGACGGTCGTGACCTGGCGCTGGTATTTGAGCCGGGCCGCTTCATCGTCGCCAACGCCGGCGTGCTGCTGACCCAGGTCGAGTACCTCAAGCACACCGAACACAAAGACTTCGCCATCGTCGACGCGGCCATGAACGACCTGATCCGCCCGGCGCTGTACCAGGCCTGGATGGACGTCACCGCCGTGCGCCCGCGCAATTCCGCTGCCCGCGCCTACGACATCGTCGGACCGATCTGCGAGACCGGCGACTTCCTGGCCAAGGATCGTCAGCTGGCCCTGGAAGAAGGCGACCTGCTGGCCGTGCATTCGGCCGGTGCCTACGGGTTTGTCATGAGTTCCAACTACAACACCCGCGGCCGTGCCGCTGAAGTGTTGGTGGACGGTGATCAGGCATTTGAAGTGCGTCGCCGTGAGACGGTAGCCGAGTTGTTTGCTGGCGAAAGCCTGCTGCCGGAGTAAAACCATGCTGCTGCGTTTTACCAAGATGCACGGCCTGGGCAATGACTTCATGGTCCTTGACCTGGTCAGCCAGCATGCGCACATCCTGCCCAAACACGCCAAGCAATGGGGCGATCGGCATACGGGTATCGGTTTCGACCAGTTGCTGATCGTCGAAGCGCCCAGCAACCCGGACGTGGATTTCCGCTATCGGATCTTCAACGCCGACGGCTCCGAAGTGGAACAGTGCGGCAACGGTGCGCGCTGTTTCGCACGCTTCGTGCTCGACAAGCGCCTGACCGCGAAGCGGCAGATCCGCGTCGAGACCAAAAGCGGCATCATCGAACTGGATATCCGCAGCGACGGGCAGATCGGTGTCAACATGGGCGCGCCGCGCCTGGTGCCGGCCGAGATTCCATTTGAAGCGCCGGAGCAGGCCACAAGCTATCAGGTTGACGTCGACGGCACCCTGGTCGACCTGGCCGCCGTGTCCATGGGCAACCCCCATGCCGTGCTGCGGGTCAACGACATCAACAATGCACCGGTGCATGAACTGGGGCCGAAAATCGAAAACCATCCGCGCTTCCCGGCGCGGGTCAATGTCGGTTTTCTCCAGGTCATCGACCGAAGCCGCGCGCAGTTGCGCGTCTGGGAGCGCGGGACCGGGGAAACCCAGGCTTGCGGAACCGGCGCCTGCGCTGCCGCAGTGGCCGCGATCAGCCAGGGGTGGATGGATTCGCCGCTTTTGATCGACCTGCCCGGCGGGCGTTTGTCCATTGAATGGGCAGGCCCTGGCCAACCGGTCATGATGACCGGCCCGGCAGTGCGCGTTTATGAAGGACAAGTGCGTCTTTGAGAGAGTCGAATCCATGAAAGATAAGCCCCAGGTTCCCGCCCTACAGCCCGACGAATCCCCTTCCGAAAGCCTTGAGGCGGCGGCGATTGCCGCGTACCTGGAGGCTCATCCGGATTTCTTCGTCGAGCATGAAGAACTGCTCGCCACCTTGCGCATTCCGCACCAGCGCGGCGACACCATTTCGCTGGTCGAACGGCAGATGAGCATCCTGCGCGACCGCAATATCGAGTTGCGTCATCGCCTCTCGCACTTGATGGACGTGGCCCGCGACAACGACCGCCTCTTCGACAAGACCCGCCGCCTGATTCTCGCGCTGATGGACGCCACCAGCCTGGAAGACGTGGTGATCAGCGTCGAAGACAGTCTGCGCCAGGACTTCCAGGTGCCTTTCGTCAGCCTGATCCTGCTGGGTGACAACCCGATGCCGGTCGGCCGCTGGGTCACGCATGCCGACGCGCAAACGGCCATCGGCGGCTTGCTCTCGGAAGACAAAAGCGTCAGCGGCAGCCTGCGTGAACACGAACTGGACTTCCTGTTTGGCGAAGAACAGCGCAAACAGATCGGTTCCACCGCCGTCGTCGCCATCAGCTACCAAGGCATCCACGGCGTCCTGGCCATCGCCAGCCGCGACCCGCAGCACTACAAGAGCTCGGTGGGCACACTGTTCCTCAGCTACATCGCCGAAGTCATGGGCCGTGTGCTGCCACGGGTCAACACCTCCCTGCGCTCGGTACGCTGATCGTGGAACGGCAACTGGACGCTTACTGCGAACACCTGCGCAGTGAGCGGCAGGTGTCGCCTCACACGCTGTACGCCTACCGTCGCGACCTCGACAAAGTGCTGGGCTGGTGCGCCAAACAGAACATCAGCAGTTGGGCGGCCCTGGACATCCAGCGCCTGCGCAGCCTGATCGCACGCCTGCATTCACAGGGCCAATCTTCGCGTAGCCTGGCGCGGCTGCTGTCGGCGGTGCGCGGGCTCTATCATTATCTGAACCGCGAAGGCCTCTGCGACCACGACCCGGCCAACGGCCTGGCACCGCCGAAGGGCGAACGTCGGCTGCCAAAAACCCTCGACACCGATCGCGCGCTGCAACTACTTGAGGGCGCGGTGGAGGATGATTTTCTGGCGCGTCGGGATCAGGCGATACTGGAGCTGTTCTATTCCTCGGGTTTGCGGCTGTCGGAACTGACCGGGCTCAATCTGGATCAGCTGGACCTGGCCGACGGCATGGTTCAAGTGCTCGGCAAGGGCAGCAAGACCCGACTGCTGCCGGTCGGCAAAAAAGCTCGCGAAGCGCTGGAGTTGTGGCTGCCGCTACGGGCCATGACCAATCCGGCGGACGACGCGGTGTTTGTCAGCCAGCAAGGCCGGCGCCTCGGCCCACGGGCGATTCAGGTGCGGGTTAAAGCCGCTGGCGAGCGCGAACTGGGGCAGAACCTGCATCCGCACATGCTGCGACACTCCTTCGCCAGCCATTTGCTGGAGTCCTCCCAGGACCTGCGGGCGGTGCAGGAATTGCTCGGCCACTCGGACATCAAAACCACCCAGATCTACACCCACCTGGACTTCCAGCACCTGGCGACGGTTTACGACAGCGCCCATCCAAGGGCCAAACGCATCAAAGGCGATGAGTCATGAGAATTCAATTGATCACCTTCGACCTCGACGACACCCTGTGGGATACCGCGCCGGTGATCGTCAGCGCCGAAGCCGTATTGCGTGAATGGCTGACCGAGCATGCACCGAATCTGGGCGCCGTGCCGGTGGAGCATTTGTGGGCGATTCGAGAGCGGATCCTCAGCAGCGAACCAAGCCTCAAGCACCGCATCAGCGCCCTGCGTCGCCGAGTCTTGTTCCACGCGCTGGAAGAGGCCGGTTACGACCAGGGTCAGGCCTCAGACCTGGCCGATCAGAGTTTTGAAGTGTTTCTGCATGCCCGGCATCAGCTGGAAATCTTCCCGGAAGTACAACCGACCCTGGAGACGCTGGCCAATCACTATGCCCTCGGCGTGGTCACCAATGGCAACGCCGATGTGCGCCGCTTAGGGCTGGCGGATTACTTCAAGTTTGCCTTGTGCGCCGAAGACATCGGCATCGGCAAACCGGATGCGCGACTGTTTCATGAGGCGTTGCAGCGTGGTGGTGCGACGGCCGAGACGGCCGTGCATATCGGCGATCATCCGGGTGACGACATTGCCGGCGCCCAGCAGGCGGGATTGCGGGCGATCTGGTTTAACCCGGCGGGCAAAGTGTGGGAAGCCGAGAAGGCACCGGATGCCGAGATCCGCAGCCTGAGCGAGTTGCCGGCGTTGCTGGCCCTTTGGAACGCCCAACACTAACCCTGAGATCACCGATATTCCCCTTGTGGGAGTGAGCCTGCTCGCGATAGCGGAGTGACATTCAGTATTTATATTGCCTGACACACCGCTATCGCGAGCAGGCTCACTCCCACAGGGGATCGACGCAGGCCCAAGATTTTTGTTTCACCCATGAAAAAGCCCGCAGCGACGGCGGGCTTTTTCAGCAAGCAAGTAGCAGGCTCAGATAGGCCGGCTGCCATACTTGTTGTCAGGCTTCTTGGGCGGATCGGCGACCACATTGGCCTCCACTTCCTGCACCTTGCCGCCCTTGGCCAGGAACTCTTCCATGGCCCGCGCCAGAGCATCACGCTCCTTGTTTTTTGCTTCGACGCTCGGCAGCTCATCGACCGATACCGCTGCCTTGGCTTTGCCTTTGGCGGTCGGAACGGGCGCTTCACCGCCATCGTCGTCAGCAACGTCTTCCGCTGCTGTTTCCAGACCTTCTTCGGTTTCGTCGTCGCCTACTTCGAGGTCGTCGTTTTCCAGATCATCGTCGCTCATGTTCTACCTCATGACTTGCGAAAAGCAGATTAGTTATAGCCCAGCTTCGCCGTCTGTCGAAGGCCGCTGGAAAAAATTCTACAACCGCTGGCAACCAGTGGTTTATGCCTCTTCACCGTGCACGGTGGCGAGGACTTTACGGGCACCGCCAAAATCACGGTGCTCGCCCAGATAAACGCCTTGCCAGGTCCCCAGCGCCAGTCGGCCTGCCGAAATCGGCAAACTGAGCTGACAGCCAAGCACGCTGGCCTTGAAGTGCGCCGGGAGGTCGTCCAGGCCTTCGTCGTTATGCTCATAGCCGTCTGCTCCTTGTGGGATCAGACGATTGAAAAATCGTTCGAAGTCGCGACGTACCGCCGGATCGGCGTTCTCGTTGATGGTCAACGACGCCGAGGTATGCTGCAGCCACAAATGCAACAGACCGACCCGACATGCCTTGAGTTCAGGCAGGCCGGCGAGTAACTCGTCCGTTACCAGATGAAAGCCCCGGGGCCTCGCCCGCAGGGTAATCAGAGTCTGTTGCCACATACAGTTCTCCGCACGTTCGGGGCGCATTCTAGCGCGCTCTGGGAAAAAACAAAGGCCCTAATATTCCTTCAATCATGTAAGCCATTGGCCGCGGAAAAACGCTCGTCGTAAACGCCACTAAACATGTACGAAAAAACCTTTCAGCAGTTCCTTCACTGACAAACTCCAGACAAAAAAATGCCCGGCAAGCCGGGCATTTTTTTTGTGCGTACTTACAAGTTGTAGCCGCGTTCGTTGTGGAGTGCCAGATCGATGCCGACAGCCTCTTCTTCTTCGGTGATACGCAGACCCATGACAGCGTCCAGGACCTTGAGGATGATGAAGGTGACGATTGCGGTGTAGATCACCGTGAAGCCCACGCCTTTGCACTGAATCCAGACTTGTGCGGCGATGTCGGTGACGGTGCCGAAGCCGCCCAGCGACGGTGCAGCGAAGACACCGGTCAGGATCGCGCCGAGGATACCGCCGATACCGTGAACGCCGAAGGCGTCCAGGGAGTCGTCATAGCCGAGTTTGCGTTTCAGGGTGGTGGCGCAGAAGAAGCACACCACGCCGGCTGCCAGACCGATGACCAGAGCGCCCATCGGGCCCACGGTGCCAGCGGCTGGGGTGATTGCAACCAGACCGGCCACAACACCCGAAGCGATACCCAAGGCACTTGGTTTACCGTGAGTGATCCACTCGGCGAACATCCAGCCCAATGCAGCGGCGGCGGTTGCGATCTGGGTCACCAGCATCGCCATGCCGGCAGTGCCGTTGGCGGCTGCGGCGGAACCGGCGTTGAAGCCGAACCAGCCAAACCACAGCATGGCAGCGCCCATCAGGGTGTAACCGAGGTTGTGCGGCGCCATCGGGGTGGTCGGGAAGCCTTTGCGTTTGCCCAGTACCAGACAGGCAATCAGACCGGCCACACCGGCGTTGATGTGCACCACGGTGCCGCCAGCGAAGTCCAGCACACCCCAGTCCCACAACAGGCCGCCGTTACCGGACCAGACCATGTGCGCGATAGGTGCATAAACCAGGGTGAACCAGACGCCCATGAAGATCAGCATGGCGGAGAACTTCATCCGCTCGGCGAAGGCACCGACGATCAGCGCAGGGGTGATGATGGCGAAGGTCATCTGGAAGGTGATGAACACCGCCTCAGGGAACAGCGCCGCGGGACCGGTCAGGCTCGATGGCGTGACACCGGCGAGGAATGCCTTGCCCATGCCGCCGAAGAACGAGTTGAAGTTGATGACGCCCTGTTCCATGCCGGTGGTGTCGAACGCGATGCTGTAGCCATAAATGACCCACAGGATGCTGATCAGACCGGTAATGGCGAAGCACTGCATCATCACGGAAAGAATGTTTTTGGAGCGAACCATGCCGCCGTAGAACAGCGCGAGGCCGGGAATGGTCATGAACAGCACGAGGGCTGTCGAGGTCATCATCCAGGCAGTGTCGCCGGAATTGAGGACTGGGGCTGCCACTTCGTCTGCCGCCATAGCCAGGCTGGGCATTACGAGGGACAACAGGGCTCCTAGCCCTGCGAATTTACGCAGAGTCATATTGTTTTCTCCTGGGGCGTTGGGTTTGTGGCGGCTTAGATTGCGTCGGTATCGGTTTCGCCGGTACGGATGCGAATCGCCTGTTCCAGATTGACCACGAAGATCTTGCCGTCCCCGATCTTGCCGGTGTTGGCAGCCTTGGTTATCGCCTCGATAACCCGGTCCAGATCCTTGTCGTCAATGGCGACATCGATCTTCACCTTTGGCAGGAAATCGACCACGTACTCCGCGCCGCGGTACAGCTCGGTGTGACCCTTCTGCCGACCGAAGCCTTTGACTTCAGTAACGGTAATGCCCTGCACGCCGATCTCGGACAGCGACTCGCGTACGTCGTCCAGTTTGAACGGCTTGATGATGGCAGTGACTAGCTTCATGAAAACTCTCTCCCGAATTGGTGGACTTGCCCCAGGAAAACAAACCCGACTCAAGTCTAAGCGCAGTGCCTGGCTTTGTAACGCATCGTCGGCCTTACCTGCCCGTCCGACGCCTGCTAACCACTCCGCACGAAACACTTCCCCCGTTCCGCTTGGCGCACTGCATTCGTCACAGCGACTGCATCAGTGCATGGGTCACTACCGACTAAGCAGAAAGCTTGCCATCTCGCCAAAACCCACTGATTTCAAGCCTTTGGCCGCTGCTGCAAGCTCCTCCGCGCAAATGATCCGACGTATACGCACAACAACAGTGCGCGGCCGCCCGTCCGCATGCGCGAAAAGCGTGCACCCCTGGCGGCGAGATTGACTATAGACACTGCGTGATACACTGCCCGCCATTGTTGACAGGACATTTCCCATGCTCGCACCCAAAGACTTCCTCGATGCCCTGAGCGGCACCGCCTCCCGCCTCTTCAGCGGCGACACCCCACTGCCGAAAAGCGAAATCGAAAGCCAGTTCAAGGCGCTGTTGCAGAGCGGCTTCAGCAAGCTGGATCTGGTGAGCCGGGAAGAGTTTGATAGCCAGATGGTCGTGCTTGCACGGACCCGTGCACGGTTGGAGAGTCTTGAAGCGAAGGTGGCGGAGCTTGAAGCGAAGCTGAATCCGCCTGCCGAGTAACCCTCCCCTCGATCGCGCCTGCTCCGCGTGGGCATCCGCCTGAAAGATCTATGCTGCATTCGATATGCAGGCCGTTTCAAATACTCAGCTAAAGCCCTGGCCGTTGCGACCGATAGCATTGCAACAACGCATAAACGGTGACGACCTTGCAGTCGTTAACTGGCGGAAAGTTCTCATGAGCATGGGTGGGCAATCGACTGGCCAACCTGTGCGAAAAATCAGACTCACTATCAAGTTTTGAGCGACTTCTGACGGCTGCCTCTCCGAGAGCCATGGTTCTGTAAAAGCAAAAGAAGAATGGAGCTTTTAATGTCGTTACCTGAAGATTTTTCCCCCGCTAAATACTTAGAGCTTCACCCCGATGTCAGCAGGGCAGGGTACGATCCGGCCGATCACTACTTGAGATTCGGTTTGATGGAAGGGCGCGCTTACAAGGGTGACGCGCGTTACGTTGCAGAGAAAGAATACAATCCGCTGCATCCGAAAATCGAAGGCGCTTATCAATACGACGGGCTGGCGTCCAAACACAATCATGACTTCATGGTTGATCCCGCCTTTATGTCGGCCTATGGTCGCGGCGTCGCCGCAGCGGGCGGCGATTATAAATGGTTCTGGAGAGTTCATCTGGGGCTTTGGGCCGCAAGGTCAGCAGCCAAGTACACCGGAGACTTCGTGGAGTGTGGCGTGAATCGTGGCTTCTTGAGCTCCGCGATCATGCATGACCTGGATTGGAACAACACCGGAAGAACCTTTTATCTATTGGACACTTTTGCCGGTCTTGATGAACGTTACTTGTCGGATGACGAAAGGACCGCGGGCGTCTTTGAGCGCAATCGCAAAGAGCTCGCGTCTGGTTTTTACACAACCAATCTCGACTCGGTGAAACAAAATTTTGCAGAGTGGCCCAATGCAAAAATTATTCAGGGCAGCATTCCGGATACTCTTTCCCAGATTGAATCAGACCGAATTGCGTTTTTGCACATTGACTTGAACTGCACTATTCCAGAAGTCGCTGCCATTGATTACTTGTGGGATCGCCTGGTGTCTGGAGCATTTGTTTTGCTGGATGATTACGCCTATTTTGGCTATCAACCTCAAAAGGAAGGCATGGATGAATGGGCTGCAAAAATGAACCTGTCGATTGCAAGCTTACCGACCGGTCAAGGTCTATTGATCAAACCCTGAGCAACTGGACAATCTGATGTCCCTTCCATGGAAACCGCCTGACTGGCGGTTTTTTTTCGCCCTGCCGGGCCTTCACAGCGTGCGGTCACGCAGAGCCGACTTTGTCTTGAGATTCGCGTCGAAACATTCAGCGCAAATTTGAAGGCCAGGTTTTCATGCCAGCGCTCTACCTCCCGTCTACCCTTCAAGAAACCGCAGGAAGCGGTCTCGTCAGCTCAAGGAATGATCATGTCTCTGGCCATCGTTCACAGTCGCGCCCAGATTGGTGTGGAGGCGCCCGCCGTCACCGTAGAAGTCCATCTGGCCAACGGCTTGCCGTCGCTGACGATGGTCGGTTTACCCGAAGCGGCAGTGAAGGAAAGCAAGGATCGAGTACGCAGTGCGATCATCAACTCAGGCCTGCAATTCCCGGCACGCCGCATCACCTTGAATCTCGCGCCCGCCGACTTGCCAAAAGACGGCGGGCGCTTCGATCTGGCGATTGCCTTGGGGATTCTGGCAGCCAGCGTGCAGGTGCCGACTCTGACGCTGGATGATGTGGAGTGCTTGGGGGAGTTGGCGCTCTCAGGCGCCGTGCGGGCAGTTCGGGGGGTATTGCCGGCAGCGCTCGCCGCGCGCAAGGCCGGGCGTTCTTTGATGGTGCCACGGGCGAATGCCGAGGAGGCGTGCCTGGCTTCGGGGTTGAAGGTGATTGCGGTGGATCATTTGCTCGAAGCGGTCGCGCATTTCAATGGCCACACGCCGGTTGAACCTTATGTGTCCAATGGATTGCTCTACGCCAGCAAACCCTATCCCGATTTGAATGAAGTGCAGGGCCAACTCGCGGCCAAGCGTGCGCTGCTGATTGCGGCGGCGGGTGCTCATAATTTGTTGTTCAGTGGACCGCCGGGCACGGGAAAAACCCTGCTGGCGAGCCGTTTGCCGGGGCTGTTGCCACCCTTGGCCGAGAACGAAGCGCTGGAAGTCGCGGCGATTCAATCGGTCACCAGTTGTGTACCGCTGAGTCATTGGCCGCAGCGTCCCTTCAGACAACCCCACCACTCTGCCTCAGGTGCGGCGCTGGTAGGCGGCGGATCGAAACCGCAACCCGGCGAAATCACCCTCGCCCACCATGGCGTTCTATTCCTGGATGAGCTGCCGGAATTTGATCGCAAAGTATTGGAGGTTTTAAGGGAGCCTCTGGAGTCCGGGCACATCGTGATTTCCCGCGCCCGTGACCGCGTACGATTCCCGGCGCGATTTCAGTTGGTTGCCGCGATGAATCCCTGCCCTTGTGGATACCTTGGCGAGCCGAGCGGCCGCTGCTCTTGTACGCCGGACATGGTCCAGCGCTACCGCAACAAACTGTCGGGCCCGCTGCTGGATCGCATCGACCTGCACCTGACCGTCGCGCGGGAAGCTACGGCGCTGAACCCAGCGCCGAAAGCCGGCGACGATACGGCCACTGCCGCTGTTCTGGTCGCCGATGCACGAGAACGGCAACACAAACGCCAGGGCTGCGCCAACGCCTTTCTCGATCTGCCAGGCCTGCGCCGCCACTGCTACTTATCCACAGTCGACGAAACCTGGCTGGAAACTGCGTGTGAACGACTGACTTTGTCGCTGAGGTCAGCCCATCGACTGCTCAAAGTGGCGCGCACCCTAGCGGACCTTGAGCAAGTCGACGGCATCACCCGCGAGCATCTGGCCGAAGCGCTGCAATACCGGCCGAGCACAAATTAGCGGGGATTATTCCTTGGTGAGATCCACCAACGGCGTTTGCCGCACCTCAGTCTGCCGCCCGCCCTGAATCTCGTTCACTCGCTTCAACGCGTTATCCACAGCCCCCTTGTCTGCCAGCAAGCTGTAGCTGATCTGGAACTGCTTCTGCTCCTTGGCCGCAATCGTCGGCACCAGATTCAGCGGTCGTTGATACCGACGGTTGTAGGAAAAGCTCGTTCCTGGCTCAAGACCCGTGACATAGCCCTGCCCTTGGGTGTCCGTGTTTTTCCACAGCGAGAACACCGGCAACTGTTGAGTATTGAAACCCACGGAAACCCCAAGGCTGCCCGCCTTGTTATGCAGCACGGTCAGGGTGTCACCCTTGGCATCGGCATACGGCACGACGTTGTAAACCGTCTCGTCGTAGTCCTTGGTCGGCGCGCGATAGGTTTGCCAGTCCGGCAGATCCCCTTTGGCCTTGTCGTTGAACGGCGAGACCTGTTTCACCGGTGCGGCGAAACGGGCGCCCTGCTCCAGGAATGGGGTGCTGAAGTTGCTGTGGTACAGCGCCTGGTATTCCTTCGGATAATCGCCATTGTTGGTGAGGGTATCGTTGAGGGCGAACGCTACGCTGCCGGGCTCGGTGACCAGTTCGGTCGCGACGGAGAAGTCGACTTTCTTGAATGCCTGCTCTTTCAGTTCGCCGCGCAGGGTGATTGCATACGGTGGTTTTTCATCGATGTGCAGGGTGACTTTGTTCGCGGGGATGTTGGCGGCGCGGCCGTGCAGGGTCAGCAATTCACCATTGTCCATGCCGGGGTGGCCGACCCATTCATAGCCACAGCGGGTGACCAGTTCATTGAAACCTTCCAGCCAGCCCAGCCCGCCGCGACCGTTGAGTTCGATGAAGGACGGGTTGACCACTTCCTTGACCGGCGAATCCCAGCCCATGCGCACATTGCCGACCGACGCCTGCAGGACGTTCATCCCGCGGGTCGGCACTACCGAGAGTTTCATGTTGCCGTTATCGATGTCGACGATGCTGACGCCCTCTTGCCGACCGCCGTGCAAGGTGCGAAGGGTCACGGAGAAGGGTTTGCCGGTTTTTACCCCCAATTGCTGGCTGGTGATCTGCCAGTTTTGGGAAGCTTTGTCGGTGTCGAGCAGGACGTAATCCCAGGCCATGGCGTGGGAAGCAGCGGACAACGCGCTAAAGGCAACGACGAGTTTGAGCGGATTCATGGGTAAGCCTTTCTTGGAGTTGTGCATTTTTTATAACGCTGATGAAACGATTCAGCAAGCTTAAAAAGCACACCTCTGAGCCTTCCCGAGTCAATTCACATTGACCTCATGCAACCTCCGTACACTTACGCTAGTCTCATACGGTTTTGAACCTCCGGCAGATTGACGGCGACATCATTATGACATTAAGGTCGCCAGCTAATTGCAGGAGCAAGAACAGACACCTTTGTCTGTCATTTTTGCGCAACAGAACATAGGGAGTTTGAATGCGCGGGGCACTATTACGCAGCGGTAAGAGCGGGTCATTCACTGCCCTGGGCGAAACAGGTCAACCGGTATACCGGGCGGCCCTGCAATTGCGCGAAGCCATTCGCCGCAAAAACCCTGAAATGGTCGATCATCTGGCCATCCCTCAAAGCGATGAGCTCGGTAACCAGATCGACTGGTACAGCGGCCTCGACGGCGATGTGATCCCGTGGAGCAGTGCGACCGAAGAAGAACGCGCCCCTGCCCGCCGCCAACTTGAAGCGCTGAAGACCGCGCTCGACGAATTGAGCCAGCGTTTCCTGGGCACTGATTCCGGCGAACAGCAGCAAGGCGACAAAGCCGTGTTCGGCAAGCTGCTCAAGCGTGTGATTCATTTCCCCGACGAAAACTTCGTCTATCTGGTGCAAGGCAAACCGGTGCTGACCTTTTGGGGTTTCGAGCATTCCGGTACCGGCAATCGCGATCCTCTGCACTGCCTCTATCAAGTTCCGCCCGCGTTTACGCTGCCACCCGTGGTCGAAGCCGCGCCCGTGGTTGCGCCCGTCGTGCCGGTGGTTGCTCGTCCGTGGTGGCGGCGCTGGTGGTGGTGGCTGTTGCTGCTGCCGTTCCTGCTGCTGCTTTTGTGGCTGTTGCTCGGTCTGCGTGGTTGCGTCCCGATTCCGTTGGTGGCGGTAGACCTGCTGCCTGAGGGCATTGTGCCGGTGGAAAAACAGCTGGAAGAGCCGCAACTGACCGGCAATGTCACGACGCTCAATGGCGTTCCTGTGACGGGCACCGTTGTAGGCTCCACCACGGGAACCGGCACCGCTGTGACCGGAACGAATGGCGTGGAAGCGCCGGCCGTCGAGGGTAACGAGGCTGATGCCGCACCGGCAGACCTGGCCAAAGACCCAGCCAAAGACCCGGCAGCCGAAGCCCCAACCGCGCCACCCGAGAACAAAACCGCGCCGCCGGATGTCACATCGCCCGAAGCAGAAAAATCCGCCGCCGCAAAACCCGGCCCTCCCCTGAGCATTCCGCCAGACGCCGCCGACGGTGCCGCCAAGTTCCTCGACGGCCAGTTCCGCGCCGGTGCCGGTATTCAGGACCGCCGGACCGGCAAACCCCTGCGTCTGGAATACCAGCTCAAGGACGGTAAGGGCGAAGTCACCGTACATCAGGCCGACGGCACCAAATGCAGCGGGCCGGTGAGCGCTACCATGAAGGGTGGCAGCCTGGCTATCGACAGTCAGGGCCAGGCCGTGTGTGGCGATGGCAGCACTTACGACATGCCCAAGGTCAACTGCCGCAAAGGGGCGACCACAGTCGCAGACTGCACCGGCGGTTACGGAAAAGAACAATTCCCCATGTCCATGCGGCACGTGGCCGAATAAAAACGGAATAACCCGACATGTTGCCTGAAGTCACCCAATTCGAAGACACCGTCACGCTGGTCAGCGACACCGGCATCCAGTTCATGGATTTCGCGCTACGCCTGGATCCTCGCAAGGAACCGGCCGGCGAGTTCGCGCCGATGATCAGCGGGCTGATCTGCCGCTTGGCATACAACGAAGAGAAAGACTTCTTTTTCTACGAACCTGAACCGGAAAAGGTCGAGAAAGCCAAACCTGCGTTCAGCGTCGACATGAAAAGCAGCCTCGAGTTGCTGGACGGTGTCTGGCTGCCGACCCCGTTTTTCCGCTTCATGCCGCCGCATCGTTTCGACGAAGGTCCGACCAACTGGTCGCGCATGCGTCTGGTGAAGCTGGCGACGCCCGACATCGACGGCAACACCCACCGCCTGACGATGGCGTTCGACAGCCGCGTGATGCCCAAGCGTGACGGCACCGCCTACCTGGCGCCGAACGAAGAAGACATCAGCTCCGGCGTGTCTTTCAAACTGGCAACCAAGGCCAGCGAAACCCGCTGGTTCCTGGCGCAGCCGTGGGTCAACGAGTGGCTGCTGGAAGTGTTCAACGAGGGCAATGCCCACCGCTCGCGCGCAGAGCTGGACACCGACATCCGCGCCAACTATCACCTGGCGCACTACCTCAACTTGCTCAGCCTGTTGAGCAAGCCATCAGCCGCCCAGCAGTCGACGGCCCGTGCGAAAGTTGAAATCCCCGAGCTGAAAGTAGTCGCCAACGACAGCAATGGCCTGGTCAAACCGATTCCGGTGGACCTGGTGCTGGACGTCGGCAACTCGCGCACCTGCGGCATCCTGATCGAGAACCACGGCCAGGCCGGTTCCGGGCTGAAGCAAAACTACGTGCTGGAACTGCGCGACCTGATCACCCCCGAACACACTTACAACCTGCCGTTCGAAAGCCGCGTGGAATTCGCCCAGGCGTATTTCGGCAAGGACCACTGCTCGGTCAAGAGCGGCCGTCACGATGCGTTTCAATGGGCCACGATTGCCCGCGTCGGCAATGAGGCCAGCCGTCTGGCCAGCCGTCGTCGCGGCACCGAAGGGTCCACTGGCCTGTCCAGCCCGAAACGCTATCTGTGGGATGAAAACGCCTACGGCCACGGCTGGCGCTTCAACTGCTCGTACATCAAGACCGACAGCGAGCCGTACGCCACGGCCGCGCCGTTCTCGCACCTGATCAATGAAACCGGCGAGGCGCTGTACAGCCTCGAAGAAGACGATCGTCTGCCAGTGTTCATGCCGCGTTACTCGCGCAGCTCGCTGATGACCTTCATGCTCGCCGAAGTACTGGCCCAGGCGCTGTCGCAAATCAACAGCCCGGCCCAGCGTTCACGCCAGGGTCACACCCGCGTGCCGCGCCAGCTCAACAGCATCACCCTGACCGTGCCGCCGGGCATGCCGCAGGCCGAGCGCAGCATCCTCAACGAACGCATGCTGCAAGCCATCGGCCTGGTGTGGAAGAGCCTCGGCTGGCATGCCGGCGAGGAAGATCCGCATCAGGATCAGGCCGTCAGCCCGCGCACGCCGATCCCGAGCATCCGCGTGGAATGGGACGAAGCCTCCTGCGGCCAGTTGGTGTACCTGTACACCGAGGTCAACGAGAACTTCGCCGGTCACCCGGAAGAGTTTTTCGACACCATCGCCCGCCCCGACAAGACCGACCGCGAACGCATCACCCTGGCAACCATCGACATCGGCGGCGGCACCACCGACCTGGTGATCACCGACTATCGCCTAGACCGCGCCGGCAACACCGGCAGCGGCAGCAACGTGCACATCGTGCCCGAGCAGCGTTTTCGCGATGGCTTCAAAGTGGCCGGCGATGACATCCTGCTGGACGTGATTCAGGACTTCATCCTGCCGAGCTTCGAAAAAGCCTTGCAGAACGCCGGCGTGAAAGCCCCGGACTCGCTGATGTCACGCCTGTGTGGCGATGAATCGGTCAGCGCCCAGGACATGATTCTGCGCCAGCAACTGAACCTGCAGGTGTTCGCACCGCTGGGTCTGGCGCTGCTCAAGGCGTACGAGCATTACGATCCGCAAGTGCCGCAAGAAGTCACCCCGCAAAGCTACCGCCAATTGCTCGGCGACAATGCGATCAGCCAGACCGTGCTCGACTACGTCAACGCCGCCGTGCGCCGCGATGTCGGCGGTCAGAGCGGTTTCGACCTGTATGACGCGCCGATCAGTTTCGACCTGCAGAAGCTCCACGCCGCGTTCCTCAACGACCAAATCAACATAACCAAGATTCTCGGTGCGCTGTGTGAAGTGGTCGCGCATTACCCGTGCGATGTCTTGCTGCTGACCGGCCGCCCTTCGCGCCTGCCCGGCATCCAGGCGTTCATTCGCAAGGTACTGCCGCTGCCACCGGGGCGCATTCTGGCGCTGCAAAACTACCGCACCGGCGGCTGGTATCCGTTCCACAAGAACGGCCGGATCGACGACCCGAAAAGCACCGCGTCGGTGGGCGCCATGCTCTGCCTGTTGTGCGCCAACCACAGCGTGCCGAACTTCTACTTCCGTGCTTCGGCGCTCAAGCCGTATTCGACCGTCAAGCACATCGGCGTCATTGACCTGAACAACGTGATCAAGGATGCCGACGTGCTGTACCGCGACATCCAGTCCGAAGACTACAAAATCAAGCTGCCGGAAATCGGCGTTGGCGATGCTGCCGACACGCCACAACTGGAAATGCGCGGCGATCTGCGCCTCGGTTTCCGTCAGTTGGCCGCCGATCGCTGGGCCGCCTCGCCGCTGTACACCTTGCGGTTCACCAAGGCCGGTCGGGAGAAGTTTTCCCGCGCGATCGGTGAAAACGGCAGCGCGCCGCTGCTCAAGGTGCGGTTCGAGGTCAAACCGGCGGACAAATACACGCGCAAGCAGGATCTGGTCAGCGACCGCCTCTCGGTTCGCGACATCGAATCCAACAGTAACAACGTCAACTTCAACCCGCGCAGCGACCTCGAGCTGGAACTCAACACCATGCTCGACGCCGGCCTGAGCGAGACCAAGTACTGGCTCGACAGTGGAAGTGTGAAACGCAAATGAATGATCTGACCCCCGATCAAACTCAGCTCTCTGCCAGTTGGGCCGCTGTTTATAACGGTGCCGGTCAGGCTCTGGACTGGATTGGCCAGACGCGCGGCAACGCGCCGCGCCTGGACAGCGAAGCCGACAACCTGAACATCCGCCTGCACCGTGCCCGCAACCTGGCTCAAAGCCTCGGTCGCGTGGCCTGCACGCCGATGACCATCGGCTTTTTCGGCTTGTCCCAGGCCGGCAAGTCCTACCTGATTTCTGCCCTCGCGGCCGGTCAGAACGGCAAACTGGAAACCGATTTCGGTGGCCAGCGCCTGGACTTCATCAAGCACATCAACCCGGTGGGTGGCGGCAAGGAAGCCACCGGCCTGGTGACGCGCTTCAGCCGTCGCGCCACGCCGAGCCAGGATCCGCAGTTCCCGGTCGAGCTGACCCTGTTCAAGGAAATCGAGCTGGCGAAAATTCTGGCCAACTCCTGGTTCAAGGATTTCGACCTTGAACGGATTTCCTACGAGATCGACGAAGAACGCATCCTGCGCGTGCTGAAACCGTTCGAAGGTCGGGAAACCGGGCCGCTGCAACCGGGTGTCAACGCCGACGATCTGGTGTCGCTGTGGGATTACCTGCGGGACAACTTCCGCAATTCGGTGAAGAAACTCGAACACCTGTATTGGCCCACGGCGTTGCAACTGGCGCCACGGCTGAATTTCCAGGAACGTGCCGAGCTGTTTTCAATCCTGTGGGGTGAGCAAAGCGAACTGACGCGCGTGTACCAGCAACTGGCCGGCACGCTGCACAAGCTGGGCCTGCCCGAGACCGTGTTCGCCCCGCTGCATGCCTTGGTGAGTTTCGAAAACGACACTTACAGCCAGCGCGACAGCATCATGAACGTCGACATCCTCGAGCGCTTCGGCAGCCCGCTGGACTTGCCGATAGACGTGCGGCCCCAGGTCGACGGACGCCTGCAAAACAGTCAGGGCATTGCGGTTGCGCAATTGGCGGCACTGACCGCCGAGATGACCTTCGGCCTGATCGAAGCCCCGGCGGACGACATCGTCAACCAGGTCGACTTGCTGGACTTCCCCGGTTATCGCGGGCGCAAGAAACTGCACGAGATCGCCGACTCCAACGACCCGCAATCCGCCACCAAGGACAACTCCGTTTCGCAGCTGATCCTGCGTGGCAAGGTCGCCTACCTGTTCGAACGCTACACCGATAACCAGGAAATGAACGCGCTGGTGGTCTGCACCGGCTCGACCAAGCAGAGCGACGTCAACGACGTCGGCCCGGTGCTGACGCGCTGGATCGAAAAGACCCAAGGCGCCGACTCGGCCGCTCGCAGCAAGCGCGACACTGGTCTGATCTGGGCGCTGACCATGCTCGACCTGCGCATCACCAACTCCCTGAGCCTGACGCCTGATCAGTACGACGAGAGCTGGAACGGCATGGTCAAGCTGACCATGCTGGAGCGCTTCGGCAGCTTGAGCTGGATGAACGACTGGGCCGGTACGCCGTTCCAGAACACCTTCCTGGTGCGCAAACCGCGCATGGACGCGGCGTTCATCGAACAAGACGCGACGGGTGCCGAAACCGGCCTCAATGCCAGCTACCAGGAGCGCGTCGACGCCCTGGGTACAAGCTTTGCCGGCAACGACCTGGTGTGCAAACACATCCACGATCCTGCCAACGCCTGGAAAGAAATGCTGCGCAACGATGACGGTGGCATCAGCCACTTCAGCGGTAGTTTCAAGGGCGTAGCCAATATCGAATTCAAACTGCAGCGCATCCGCGAGCAATTGAGCGAATGCCTCGAAGGCCTGACCACTCATGGCCTGAGTACCTGGTACCACGCCGACGGCGACGGTGCCGCTGCCGCCAAGAAAGCCCAGGCGCAGATGATTCTGTCCGGCCTGGGACGTCGTCCGGCGGTACTCGGCGAGTTGATCGATCAACTCGACATGCCGAGTGAAGAGGTCCGCGACCTGTACCTCAGTGGCGTGTACGAAACTGATGACGAGTCGGCCGCGAACGATGAGCCAGTCGCCCCGACACCGAGCCAGAGCCTGTATGGCAACGACGCCGGTTTCGATTTCGATTTTGGTGACGACACGAGCCCTGACACGCCGGTCAGCAGCAACACCGGCACCCCGGCACCCGAACTGCAAAGCAACGAGCACCGTTTCGCCAAAGCCGCGTTCAAGGCCTGGATCGCACACCTGCGTGAACTGACCACCCGCCAAAGCCTGCTCAACCTGCTCGGTCTGGAAAAGGCCTTGTTGGAAGCGGTGGTCGACGAACTGATCACCGCCGGTTATCGCCAGGACTTGCCGGGGCAACTGAGCCGCGCAGTCCTCAAACGTGCACAAAGTGGCGCGCGGCGCGATCAACTGGTCGAGCGCCAGGTCCTGGAAGTGCAACGGGTGCTGCGCGATTTCGTGTCGTGGTTCGGCTACCTGCAGAAGCCGGTGAGCGAGCGTCCGAACAGTCGCGCCGGAACCAAGGCGCCGCTGTTCTCGTTCTACACCGACATCAGTCCCGGACAAGTGCCCGTATTGTCGGCGCAACCGGCGAATCAGGCGCAGCGGTATCTCGGCGACTGGCTCTCGGGCCTGGCCTACATCACGCAGGACAACGCCGGCCATGGTGCCGGTCGCGAAATCACCCCTGAACAGAATGAACGGCTGGGCCAAGTGCTCACAGCCTTCACAGCGAGATAAGCAATGCCAATTCGTGTCGACCTGCTCGCGTTAGAGCCCAATGTGCCTGGCCAGGCCCGCCTCACTGTGAAGAAATGGCAGGGTGGCGAGGAACAGCTGGAGTTTTCCATTCAGCGTAACCAGGACGGTTTTTACCTCCAGGACCACAAGGCCTGGAGCAACAATCCATTCTGGTTCAAGGTCTCGCGCTTCAACGTCACGGCCAGCGGCGAAGGGCTGGAAGCGCAGGTCGGCCCGGACGTGGTCGACCCGCTGCTGGAAGGCGGCGCCAACTCGCAATTCCAGATCGAACTGCGCGAACAGAGCCAAGGTCACGCCGACAAAGGCGTGGTTCGGCCAGGTGTTGGCGTGTTGCCGTCCACGGCCGGCGGCCAGACGCGCTCGACCTACGGCGGCGCCGATCTGACGGCGCCGAGTGCACCGGCACCGGAAATCCCGGAAATCCCGGAGCTGCCTGAACTGGTCCTGTCCACCGCCGAGCCCGAAGTGGAATTGGAGTCGGTACTCACCGAGCGCGACTACACGCCGTCTCCCGCACCGGTGAAGAAAAGCAACAAAGGCCTGATCGGCCTATTGATTGTCGTGTTGTTGCTGCTGGCAGCGGGCGGCGGATTCTGGTTTTACAAACGCACTCCGGCGCCAGCCCCGGTGGCCGCAGCCCCTGCCGGCGCACCGGCCGGCGCTGACACTCAAGCCTGCACCCTCGAGAGCATGAACAGCCTGCCCGAATTGACCTTCGTCCAGACCTGCATCAAGGCTGCGCCCGACAGTGCCAAGTTGCTGGAGATCATCAACCAGGCCAAGGCCGGCAAACACTGCGGCGTCGCCCAGCGCTTGTACGCCAACCGTGCCCAGGCCGGTGACGCGCTGATCGCCAACGCTTATGCCCGCGAATACGACCCTAAATACCTGAAAGCCAGCGAGTGTTTCCCAGTCGCGGACAACGCCACTGCCGCCTATTGGTACGAAACGATCCTCACCCAGGACCCGAACAACGCCGAAGCCAAACAGCGTTTCGAGGAGTTGCAGAAGTGATGCGTTCGCCCCTGAGTCGATTCCTGTTGAGCGGTGCCACGTTGCTGGCGCTGTGCATTAGCCCGTTGTCCCAGGCCGATGACAAACCGCTGATCCAGGCCGGTAAAAAGACCTTGTTCCAGCGCGTGCTGACCACCCCGGGCTGCAAGCTCAGCCCGACGGCGGGCGGTGCCGCAGGTGACGCACAACCGGTCTTCAGCCGCTTTTATGTGTACGAGCGTGCTCAAGCGGCGAATGCCGAGTGGCTGAAAGTCGGCCCCGACAGCTACGGCAAAACCATTGGCTGGCTTCCTGCCAGCTGCACCACCGACTGGAAGATGCAGCTGACACTTGCCTTCACCAACCCGGCCAACCGCGACCGGTTGCTGTTCTTCAAGGACCGCGCCACCGTCGAAGGCATCCTCGATGCGCCGGACCCGGTCAGCAAAGTCGCGCCGCTGCGGGCCACGCTGAAAAAGGGCAAACAAGCACCGGGCGTACTGGCCGAAGAACCTGAATACTTCGTCGACCTGCAAAAGCAGTTCTACCTGCTGCCGGTGCTCAGTGGCGAAGAAGTCATGACCGAAAGCGGTTTCCGCACGCGCCTGCTCAATGTCGCTTCGGTCAGCAAGCCGGATGACAAGAACGCCAAGGGCGGCGGTGCTGCCAACAGCGCTGCCGGTGGCAAGGAAGCCGAAGACAAAACGGCCAGCCAACTGAAAGAATTCAGTGCGGCGGTGGTGTTTGTCATCGACTCGACGATTTCGATGGACCCGTACATTGACCGTACTCGTGAGGCGATCCGCAAGGTTTATCAGCGGATCGAAGCGCAGAACCTCGGCAAGCAGGTCAAGTTCGGCATGGTGGCTTTCCGCTCCAACACCCAGGCGGTGCCGGGGCTGGAATACACCACCAAGATGTACGCCGACCCTACCAAGGTGAAAGACAGCGCCGACTTTTTCGCCAAGATCGCCGACCTCAAACAGGCCACCGTCTCGAGCAGCAGCTTCGATGAGGACTCATTTGCCGGCGTCATGGAGAGCATCGACAAGGTCGACTGGAGCCAGTTCGGTGCGCGCTACGTGGTGTTGATCACCGATGCGGGCGCCATCGAGGGCGACGACAAACTGTCGAAGACCGGGTTGAGCGCAGCGCAGGTGCGTATCGAGGCCGCCAATCCGGGCGTAGCTATCTATACGCTGCACTTGAAAACCCCAGCCGGGGCCAAGGACCACACCAAGGCCGAGGCGCAGTACCGGGACCTGTCGACTTACCCTGGCACCAACACCTCGCTGTACTACCCGGTAAATGCGGGCGATGTGCAGGAGTTCGGCCGCAAGGTCGATGCACTGGCCGCCGCAATCACGACGCAGGTGAAAGCCGCCTACATGGGCGAAGACGCCATCGGCAGCGCGGCGAACGCCAAGCAGGACCCGGCCGAGAAGAAAATGCTCGAAGACGCGGCACTGATCGGCCACGCCATGCAACTCGCCTATCTGGGCGAGAAGACCAACAGCAAGGCGCCACCGGTGTTCAAGGCGTGGATCACCGACCGCGACCTGATCAAGCAGAACATCCCGACCACCGATGTGCGGGTGCTGCTGACCAAATCCCAGCTCAGCGACTTGAGCGACGTGATGAAGCAGATCCTCGACGCCGCCAACGAAGGCCTGATTTCGCCGACGGAAATGTTCGAGCGCCTGCGTTCGGTCGCTGCGACCATGGGCGCCGACCCGAATCAGCTCAAGCAGAACAGCAAAGCCAAACTGGCGGACATGGGTGTGCTCGGCGAGTACCTCGAAGACCTGCCGTATCAGAGCGAAGTATTGAACCTGGACGAAGAAACCTGGAAGAGCTGGGATGGCCTGGCGCAGGAGAAATTCATCCGCACGCTCAATACCAAGCTGCGGCACTACCAGCGTTACAACGCTGACGTCGACCGCTGGGTTGCTTTAGCCAAGGACAGCGATGCGCGGGACAACGTGTACCCCGTGCCACTCGAAATGATGCCTTAACGAGACGCTGATGCTCGATATCAAGAACTTGCTGGTGCGCCGTGGTGACGGCGCGTTGGCCCATCACGTGCGCCTGCCGCATTTGCAGGTCGGTGCCGGAGAAATCCTCGCCATCACCGGCGAGAGCGGCAGCGGCAAAAGCACGCTGCTCGAAGCCATCGGCCTGTTGCTGGCGCCGGTCGAACTCGAGCGTTTTCGGCTAGGCGCAACCCACGATCAGGACATCGCCCAACTGCTTGCCAGCGATGATCAGCCAGCCTTGGCGGCGGTGCGCTCCCGGCATTTGGGGTTCATTTTGCAGAGCGGCGGCTTGCTGCCGTTCCTCAGCGTGCGCGACAACATCAGCCTGCCGCGCCGTTTGCTCGGGATGTCGGTGAAGAGCGAGCACATCGACCACGCCGTTGACGTGTTGCGCCTGCAAGGGTTGCTGGATAAACAACCTCAGGCCTTGTCGATCGGCGAACGCCAGCGCGTTGCCTGTGTGCGCGCCATTGCCCATGAACCGCTGCTGCTGTTGGCCGACGAGCCGACCGCCGCGCTCGACCCTCACAGCGCCCGGCGTTTGTTCGAGTTGCTGCTGAGCCTGGTGTCGAACATGGGCCTGAGTGCGCTCGTCGTGTCCCATGACTGGGCCTTGCTGAAGGATTTCGGCTTACCGCGCCTCGGCGCTATCAGCCGTCAGGGAGAGACTCTGTTTGAACCGATGGACTGATCGCTTGCGCCTGCTGGGCTCACTGGCGCTGCAAGACCTCTGGCACGACCGCAAGGTCTCGCTGTGCATCGCCGCCTCCTTGGTGGCGGTGATCGCGCCGTTGCTGCTGCTGTTCGGGCTCAAGCACGGAGTGGTCAGCCAGTTGCAGGGCGAACTGCTGCGCGACCCACGCAACCTTGAAGTGAAGATGCTCAGCAACGGCAACTACGACACTGCATGGATCGAGCGTTTGCGCCTGCGCCCCGAAACCGGTTTTGCCCTCGGCCAGACGCGCTCGCTCAATACCCAGGCTGACCTGCTGATCGGCATGCAACGGTTTGTCGAAGGCGCTGAAATCATCGCCACCGAGCCGGGCGACCCACAACTGAACCTGGCGCCGCTCAACCCGGTCGGCAATCAAGTAATCCTCAGCGCCCGCGCCGCGCAACGCTTGCAGGCCAAGGTCGGCGACAGCGTGCAGCTGCGAGCCTTGCGCCGTCTGGAAGGTGTTAACGAGCGCGGCGAGATGACGCTGACGGTGCTGGCAGTGCTCGACGGCGCCCGCTTCGGCCGCGCTGCCGGGTTTGTCGCCCCGCCGCTGTTGCTGGATCTGGAGCGCTTTCGCGACGGTTATCAGGTCAGTGCGTTCGGCGTTGAGACCGGCAAGCCTCTGGGCAATCTGCAACCGCTGTATGCTCGCGCCCGTGTGTATGCGCGCGACATCGATCAGGTCGCGCCGCTGGAGCACTGGCTCAACGAACAACACATCGAAACCTCGAGCCGGCTGGCCGACATCGATAACGTCAAAGCCATCAACCATGTGCTGGGGCTGATCTTCGGCGTGATCGCCGTGGCGGCGCTGATCGGCTGCGTGGCGTCGATGGTCGGTGCGTTCCTGGCCAACATCGACCGCAAGCGTAAAAGCCTCGCGGTCCTGCGTCTGCTGGGTTTCAAGCGCCGGGCCGTCGGCGGTTTTGTGGTCTTGCAGGCGCTGGTGCTGAGCCTTGCTGGCTACGTCGGCGGGCTGGGGTTTTATGCCGTCGGCAGTCATTTGTTCGACTACCTGCTCGGCAGCAGCCAGGCCACCGGCACCTTCGTTTGCCACATCACTGTCTGGCATGGCATTGCCGCCCTGCTCCTGACCTTTCTGGTCGCCGCATTGGTGGCCGTGATCGGCGCCCTGCGAGCCATCAACATCCAACCTGCGGAGAGTCTGCGTGAGCTATAAACGTTTTGGCTTGCTGTTGCCCCTGAGCCTCGGCTACCTGCTCGACACCTCGGCGGCGGGCTGGGAAGAGAAATTTTACAACCCGATGCCGGATGCCGCCGACGTGGTGCTGCCGATGCCCTGCGAAGGCTCCATGGTATTTCGCAAGGTGTTCATTCCGGTGGCCGGCCCGCTCGACGACTATCCGATCAACATCGGTCAGGACGGCGCGGAATACGGCTACGTCGAACAGACCCGACCGACCTTTATCGCCGGCAGTTTCACTGGCGCGAAAAACGACAAATCCCGCTACTACCTGATGGCCAAGTACGAAATGAGTCAGTTGCAATACGCTGCGCTGACCGAAGCAACCTGCCCCACCGCCGCCACCAAAATGCGCGTGCCGCAAACGGCGGTGAGTTGGGTGCAAGCCATCGACGCCGCCGACAAATACAACCTGTGGCTGCGCAAAAACGCTGCCGGCAAATTGCCGAAAGAAGACGGCGCGCTGGGCTTCCTGCGCCTGCCGACGGAAGTCGAGTGGGAGTTCGCCGCTCGCGGCGGCCTGGAAGTCGGCGCGGCGGAATTTCGCGACACGCGTTACCCGATGCCCGACGGCATCAACGCTTACGAGTGGTTCGCCGGGGCGCAATCGTCCAACGGCAAAGTGCAGTTGTCCGGCCTGCAAAAACCCAATCCATTGGGCCTGCACGACATGCTCGGCAACGTCGACGAGATGATGTTCGAACCGTTTCGCCTGAACAAACTCGACCGCCAGCACGGCCAGGCCGGCGGCTACGTCGTGCGTGGCGGCAACTACCTGACCGCGCAGGCCGACCTGCGAACTGCGTTGCGCAAGGAAGAGCCGTATTACAACGCCGACGGTCAGGTGAAAAACAAAACTACCGGCCTGCGACTGGTGCTGGTCTCCCCGACCCTCACCTCTCGCGAACGGGTCGCCAGCATCGAAAGCAGCTGGAAGAAACTCGGCACCGGCAGCAAGGAAACCGAATCCGCCGACAAAGGCACCGTGCAATCTCTGAACAGCCTGGCCTCGGGCGTCGAAGACAAAGCGCTCAAGGAAAAACTCCAGGCGCTGGAAAACCAGCTGCGCGCCAGTAACCAGCAGCAGGAAGAAACCCGTGACCAGGCGATTCGCGCCAGCCTCAATCTGGGCGCATTCTTGTGCACCAAGATGCTAGACGACGGCCAGTACGTGGACTTCCTGCAAAAAAACTACAAACTTAATTGCGAAGCCGCGGACAAAGATGCGAGCTGCGACATGCGCAAAGGCAAGCTTGACGAGCAGAAGGATCGCCTGCACAAACTCAGCCGTTACTACGCCAGCAGCCTGGTGGAATCGGCGACCTTGTACGGCCAGCCATTGCTTGAAACGCAGGTCCCGGTGATGGAAGAAATCATCACCCGCAACAAACAGCTGCAAGACCTCAAACCTTACTTGCGCACCCACTGGGCCAATCAGAAGACGTTCCTGCAAAAGCAGAAGATCGACACTGAAGCCTGGCTGAACAGCTGCAAAACCGTCACTCAATAACAACATGCCCACACCGTCACCTAGGAGTTTCACCATGTCGCGCAGCCTTTGGACTCGCTTCAAGCTACAGATCGCTTTCGTACTCGCCGGCAGCCTGCTGCTGACCGGTTGCGCCAACACCGGTAGCTCCATGCTCGGCGACAGCGACGGGACCGACCCGCGCCTGACCCAGGGTCAAGACGCAGAGTTCTTCAGCAAGTCCGGCTACCAGGCCTGCGCCGTCGGTGCCGGTGCCGGCATCCTCGCTTGCGCGCTGTCCAACAGCAGCAACAAAGCCGTGTGCGCCGTTGCCGCCGGTATTACCGCGTGTGGCGTGGCCATGGGCGCGAACTACTACCTGGATCAGCGTCGCAGCGAATACTCCGACACCACCACCCGCCTGGCTAAAATGAACAGCGACGTCGAACGAGACACCCAGAACGTGATCGCCCGTACCGAGACCGCTCAGCAAGTGATCAAAGATGACCAGGCGCAAATCGCCCAGATCAAAAAGGACATCGCCAACAAGAAAGTCGACAAGACCAAGGCCCAGGTGCAAATCGCCGAGATCGATTCGAACATCGCGCGCCTGCGTAAAGACCTCGGCAACATGCGCGTCAAAGTCACCGAGTACACCAAAGTGGCAGACGCCGAGCGTGCACAAGGTGCCGCCGGCGCCGAGATCAAGCAGGTGGACATGAACATTATGAAAATGAACCAGAAAGTCGCTGCCCTGCAGAAGGAAGTCGACGGTCTGTACAGCCAACGCTCCGCAATCACCCTGGGCTAAGCACATGACGCTACGACAACTGGCGGTCCTCACTGCCGTCCTGGCCTTGAGCGGTTGCGCGACCAAGCCGGGCGAATGCGATGCGACCAATCGCGACAGCAGCATGCTGACCAAGATGAACTGCGACTACTCCGGTGGTTACAGCGATCAGGTCAAGCAGAAGGAACTGGCCCTGAGCGAGTCCCGTCAGCAAAACGCAATGTTCCGAAAGGTGTACGAGGACATTCAGGCCCAGCAACTCAGCACGAAAACCGACCTGGCGAGCCAGCAGAAATCCCAGGCGGCGCTGAATCAGTCGCTGGGGCAACTGCTGACCTCACTCAAGGCCCGGCGCGGCAATGAAAGCCAGGTGCAGAAGCAGATTGCCGGCCTCGAGCAGCAGCTCAAGGCTTCGCAAGCGGCGCCAATGGCCAAATCAACGCCAGCGACGCTGGCGGCCAAGCAGCAAGAACTGAAGGCGCTGCAGAAGAAGGTCAACCAGCTGCAATTCAGCCTCGGCTACGAAGAGTAACTTTTCACCCCGCAGGCCTCCCGACGGAGGCCTGCACTTTTTCAGGAATCGTCGTCATGCAGCGGGTCATCAGGGATGCGCAAGCCACACCGGAGGGGATGAGTGCGCTGCAAGCCAAAGTCGCCCTCATCCAGAAACACTTTCCGCCGACCGTCGCCAGCCTGTTTGCCATCCCGCGGATGGGCAGCGGCGACGTGCTGGAATGGTGGACCGAACTGGGTGGCCAACCCACGCCCTACGCCGACCTCAACGAGGACGCGCAACGACGTTTGCTGGAAACCTATGAAGTGCGTCAGACGTCCCTCGGACAGCTGGCGGACGAACTGCAAAAACGCGGTCAACCGACGGAAGCGCAAGACCTGCGCAGCCTGCTCGGCACGCCGGAGCTGGACAAACTCTACAGCCTCAACGGTGAGCCGTTGGTGGTGCGCTGGAACCTGCGTCCGCCCAAACCGATCGTGCCGCCGGTGGTTCCAGTGGTGCCGGTTGTTCCGCCGTCGCGCCGTGGCTGGTGGATCGCGGCGGCCTTGCTTGCGCTGCTGTTGCTGCTGGCGCTGTGGCTCTGGTGGTTCCTGCACCGTGAACCGGTGGTCGTGGTTCCACCGGTAGCGCCGGTAGCGCCAGTGGTGACGCCAGTGGAAAAACCGGTTGAGCCGGTACCCGAGCCTGTCGTGGAACCGGAACCTGCTCCAGCACCAGAACCAGTACCCGCGCCAGAACCGGTACCGCCACCCAAGCCGGTCCCACCACCAAAACCGGTAGTGGCCGCGCCGCCACCGCCACCGCCGCCACCTCCAGCCCCGACGCTGGACAACTACGCGTGCCGTAAAAAAGCGCCTGATGCCGTGCCCCCGCAATTTGTGGTGGTACTCGACACCTCGGGTTCGATGGATTTGAACATCAAGTCGGTGAAATCCGATGAGGACTGGTTCTTCGGCAATGAGATGAACAAGTACCTGGACCCGAACCGCACCATGCAGATCTTCGCCAAGCCCAGCCGCATGGACGTCGCCAAGGACTCGCTGGCCGGCATGATCAATGGCCTGGACCCGAAGATCGACACGCGCCTGATCACCTTCGCCGGTTGCGAAAGAACACCGGACCAGGGCGTGTTCAAGTTTGGCGACCGCCCGCGGCTGATCAACGGGATTCGCGGTCTGGTTCCCAACGATGGCACACCGCTGGCCGACAGCCTGGCCTACGCCGCCAGCAAGGTCGACGGGCGCAATAACGATGCCGTAATCGTGATGTTCGTCGACGGCGAGGACGGTTGCGATAAAGACGCCTGCGCCGTGTCCCGCCAAATCGCCAGGGAACAACCGCGTCTGCGGGTTAACGTGGTGAAAATCGGCGCCGGTGGCCCGTCGCGCTGCATCGCCGAAAACACCGGTGGCAGGGTTTACAACAGCACCAATGCGGCTGAATTGGCCAAACAGTTGAAACTGGCGAGCAAGGAAGTATCGAGCAATGCCAAGTGTGACTAGCTTGGGGGCAGATCCTGAATTGAGGTGACCCCATCGCGAGCAAGCCCGCTCCCACATTAGATCGGTGGTGAACACAAAATTTGTGATCACTGGAGATCAAATGTGGGAGCGGGCTTGCTCGCGAAAGCTATTTCAAAGGCGCCTCAACGAAACCGGTCAACCTCATGCCGCAAGTCCGCCGCGAGCTTCTCCAGCTCTTTGGCCGTCACCGCCAGATTGGACACCACTTCCCGCTGCTCGCTGTTGGCCAACGCAATGCTTTGCAGGTTACTGCTGAGCAACGTCGCAGTACTGCTCTGTTCCTGGGTCGCCGTGGTAATCGCCGCAAACTGTTGACCGGCAGAACGGCTCTGCTCGTCGATCCGCGCCAGGGCTGAAGCCACATTGGCGTTGCGCGACAGGCCTTCCTGCATCAATACGTTGCCCTGCTCCATGGTGCTGATGGCATTACCGGTTTCCAGCTGAATACTCTGGATCATCCCGGAAATCTCGTCCGTCGCCTGGCGAGTACGTGACGCCAGGTTGCGAACTTCATCGGCCACGACCGCAAAACCACGACCCTGCTCGCCGGCACGAGCGGCTTCGATGGCGGCGTTGAGCGCCAGCAGGTTGGTTTGATCGGCAATCGAGGTAATCACACCGACAATGCCGCCGATTTCCTGGGAGCGCTGACCCAAGGTATTGATCACCGTCGCCGTGCTGTTCAGCGCGCCAGCGATTTGCTCCAGGGACGAGGACGCTTCGTCCATCGACGTACGACCGATCTGGGTTTGCTGTGCGTTTTCCTGGGCCAAACGCTGAGTGCTGCCCATGTTGTCGGCAATGTTCAGGGAGGTGGCGCTGAACTCTTCCACGGCGCCGGCCATGCTGGTGATTTCGCCCGACTGCTGCTCCATCCCTTCATAGGCACCACCGGACAGACCGGACAAGGCCTGGGCGCGGCTGTTGACCTCTTGCGAGGCCTTGCGGATGTGCTCGACCATGGTCGACAGCGCTTGGCTCATCTGGTTAAACGCGCGAGCCAGCTGACCGATTTCGTCATTGCTCGATACGTTCAGACGCACGCTCAAATCACCGGCGCCCAAGGCTTCGGCCTGACGCACCAGATCACCCAGCGGCGCGAGTTTGCTGCGCAACAGCCAGACGGCCGAACCCACAGCGATCAACATTGCCAGCAGACTGCCAATCGCCAATTGAATGCCGACGCTCCAGGTCACGGCACGAATTTCGGTTTTCGGCATGCTCGCCACGACCGACCACGGCCCGCCTTCAAACGGTACGGCAATGCTGTAGAAATCTTCGGACTTGTCACTCCAGAACTCGCCCTTGCCCGGCGTCTTCGCCAAGCCAACGATGGTCGGAGCCGCCTGATCCAGCGCTTGTACGCCCGCGATCGGCACCAGCCATTTGCTCTGTTCATCCAGCAGCGCCAGGGAACCGGTCTGGCCGATACGGAAACGCTTGAGGTTGGCGAACTGCGCGTTCTGCGCGTCGGTGTAGTCGAATCCTACGAACAGAACGGCAATCACCTTACCGCCGCTGTCACGTACGGGGGTGTACTGAGTCATGTAGGAGCGTTCGAACAGCAGGGCGCGACCGACGTAGGCCTGCCCCGCCATCAAGCGGGCATAGGCCGGGTTCGCGTGATCGAGCAGCGTACCGATGGCCCGGCTGCCGTCCTGTTTGCTCAGGGACGTGCTGACCCGGATGAAGTCTTCTCCGCTGCGCACAAACACCGTCGCCACGCCGGCGGTCATTTGCTTGAACTCGTCCACTTCCTTGAAATTGTTGTTCAGCACTTCGCTGCCCAGGTGCAGCCCCGGCGTCTGCGCGCCCGCTACCGCCACCGGTTCATCCGGGTGCACGCTCAAACCGGCGCTGAAGCGCTTCTCGAACAGACCGCTGAGGCGCTGGGTGCTTTCACGCAACGTGCCGTGAAAGGTGCTCAACTGATCGGCCAGCAACCGGGCTTCACTGGCCAGGTGCTCTTCGCGGGTGGCGAGGTTGGCGCTGTCCAGCGAACGCAGGGCGAACACGGTACTGCCGCTGATGACAATCGCCAGTATCACGGCAAGCGCAAGACCAAGCTGTGAGGCGATCCGGGCACGAGGTTGAGACATGACAGCTCCTGGCCGAGTGACCGGATCATCCTGATCACGACGCACACTCAGCGAAATTTCTAATGGGAATTACGTCGAACCTGCACGAAGGTTCCACCTGCATTTTCGGCGGAAAATCTGAATACTTGAGTAATTAGCCGGGATATGGCTCGAGGCCGCCATTGCGGCGGCTCTATCGATTCAGCCCAAGTGTTGAACGTCGGGCAATTCCATTGCTCGGGCTTCGCCTTGCAGGAAGTCGCTGAGCCTGCGCAAACGTTCACCACCGGGGCGAGTTTTCGGCCAAACCAGGTAATATTTCTCACCGCTGGCGACGGCCGTCGGCCACGGCAGACTCAGACGTCCCTGAGCCACATCTTCCGCCACCATCAGCAGATCGCCCATGGACACGCCATAACCTCGGGCGGCGGCGATCATGCCCAGTTCCAGCGTGTCGAACACCTGCCCGCCCTTGAGCGACACCTGATCCGCCAGCCCCATGCGTTCCAGCCAACTGCGCCAGTCGCGACGATCCGGTGTCGGGTGCAGCAGTTCGGCATTGGCCAACCGTGCGACATCCCACGGTTGATCCTGCAGAAGATTCGGCGCGCCGACTGGAATCAGCTCTTCCGGGAACAGGAAACTCGCCTCCCAGTCCGGCGGGAAATTTCCGTTGCTGAGAATGACAGCGCAGTCGAACGGTTCATGGTTGAAGTCCACCGAGTCGACGTCCATCCAGGCGCTGGTCAATTGCACCTCGTTGCCCGGTTGCAGGTGCCGAAAGCGGCTGAGCCGTGCCAGCAGCCAGCGCATGGTCAGGGTCGACGGCGCTTTCATGCGCAGGATGTCATCTTCGGCGCGCAAGGTATTGCAGGCCCGCTCCAGGGCGGTGAAGCCTTCTCGAATGCCGGGCAGGATCAGCCGCGCCGACTCGGTCAGTTGCAGATTGCGTCCGCTGCGGTGAAACAGCCGACAGGCAAAATGCTCTTCGAGCGTACGAATGTGCCGGCTGACCGCGCTTTGGGTGATCGACAGTTCTTCAGCAGCGCGGGTAAACGAACTGTGCCGCGCCGCCGCTTCGAATGCGCGCAGGGCATACAAGGGAGGAAGACGACGGGACATCGGGAAAGCTCCTATAGCGAGATTCGGTCACCCTAGCAGAAACTCTCCAGCATGAGTTTGAATCATGCAACCCATCCTTTTTATCCCTTTGTGCAAACCCCGTAGAGCGCCGAGAATCGACGCTTTCCTGTCCCTCTTTAATTATCGAGCGTGATGACCATGCAGCATCCAGCACGTACCGAACTCTGGGCCATCCTGCGGCTGTCGGGGCCGTTGATTGCCTCGCAGTTGGCGCACATGCTGATGGTCCTCACCGACACCTTGATGATGGCGCGCCTGAGTCCAGAGGCGCTGGCCGGTGGCGGTCTGGGCGCAGCGACTTACTCGTTCGTGTCGATTTTCTGCATTGGCGTGATCGCCGCGGTCGGCACCCTCGTGGCCATCCGTCAGGGAGCCGGCGACATCGTCGGCGCCACCAGGCTGACCCAGGCCGGGTTATGGCTGGCGTGGTTGATGGCGTTGGTGGCCGGGCTGCTGCTGTGGAACCTCAAACCGGTGTTGCTGCTGTTCGGCCAGACCGAAACCAATGTCCACGCGGCCGGTCAGTTCCTGCTGATCCTGCCGTTCGCCCTGCCCGGCTACCTGAGCTTCATGGCCCTGCGCGGCTTCACCAGCGCCATTGGCCGCGCGACGCCAGTGATGGTCATCAGCCTCAGCGGCACCGTGGCCAACTTCCTGCTGAATTACGCGTTGATAACCGGCATGTTCGGCCTGCCGAAACTGGGGCTGATGGGCATCGGGCTGGTCACCGCTGTTGTCGCCAACTGCATGGCGCTGGCGCTGGCCTGGCACATCCGTCGACATCCGGCCTACGACGCTTTTCCCTTGCGTCAGGGCCTGTCGCGACCTGACCGTCAATACCTCAAGGAACTGTGGCGCCTGGGACTGCCGATTGGTGGCACCTACGCGGTGGAAGTCGGACTGTTTGCGTTCGCCGCGCTGTGCATGGGCACCATGGGCAGTACGCAAATGGGCGCACACCAGATTGCCCTGCAAATCGTCTCGGTAGCATTCATGGTTCCGGCGGGGATTTCCTATGCGATCACCATGCGCATCGGCCAGCACTACGGCGCCGGGCAACTGCTGAATGCACGGCTGGCCGGACGGGTCGGCATCGCCTTTGGCGCGGCGGCGATGCTGGCCTTCGCCATGGTCTTCTGGTTGCTGCCGAATCAGTTGATCGGTTTGTTCCTGGACCACAACGACCCGGCGTTTCGCGACGTCATCAACCTGGCTGTGAGCCTGTTGGCGGTCGCCGCGTGGTTCGAGCTGTTCGACGGCACGCAAACCATCGCCATGGGCTGCATTCGCGGGCTCAAGGATGCCAAGACCACGTTCCTGGTGGGTTTGGGCTGCTATTGGCTGATTGGCGCGCCAGCCGCCTGGTGGATGGCCTTCCATTTGAATTGGGGGCCGACAGGCGTCTGGTGGGGATTGGCGCTGGGACTGGCGTGCGCGGCGGTGAGCCTGACGCTGGCGTTTGAGTGGAAGATGAAAAAGATGATCCGTCGGGAGCCTGCGCCGCGGAATAGTTTCCCGGTCGCCCAGCCGGACTGAGATCCCTTGTGGGAGCGGGCTTGCTCGCGAAGGCGGTGTGTCAGTCGGCATTGATGTTGACTGACACGGCCTCTTCGCGAGCAAGCCCGCTCCCACATTTGTCCGTGGTTAGTTCACGACTTCCAGTGCAGGCTGCTGACTGCTGCCAAAGCTCAAATACTCAACCAGCTCCGCCAGCGGCAACGGCTTGCTGATCAAATACCCTTGCACCTGATCGCAGCCAAACCCGCGCAACAGATCCAGTTGCTCCGGCGTTTCTACGCCTTCGGCGACCACTTCAAGATTGAGGTTGTGCGCCAGATTGATCATCGCGTGGACCAGTTTGCGATTCTCTTCGCGCTGTTCCATGCCGCCGACAAAGCTCTTGTCGACCTTCAACAACGCAATCGGCAGGCTGTTGAGGTGCACAAACGAAGAGAAACCGGTGCCGAAGTCGTCCAGGGAAAAGCGCACACCCAGACGCCCCAACGCATCCATGGTCTGTTTGACCAGATCGCTGCGGCGCATCACCGCGGTTTCAGTCAGTTCGAACTCCAGCCATTGCGCATCGACGCCGCGCTCGGCAATCAACCGACTCAGTGTCGAGAGTAACTGGCTGTCCTGAAACTGCCGGAACGACAGGTTGATCGCCATGTGCAACGCCGGCAAACCCCGTTCACGCAACGCTTGCATGTCGCGCAAGGCGCGGGAAATCACCCAGTAACCGAGCGGCACTATCAAGCCGCTTTGCTCGGCCAGCGGCACGAATTCGCTGGGTGGCAGCAAGCCGCGCTCGCCATGACGCCAGCGCACCAAGGCTTCGAGACCGACGATCTGCCCGTCCTCAAGGTTCAGGCGTGGCTGGTAATGCAGTTCCAGTTCATCCCGGCGCAACGCCCGGCGCAGCTCGCTTTCGAGGTCGGCTATGCTGCGGGCATTGCGATTGATGCGTTCGTTGAAGATGTGGAAGGTACAGCCCTGAGTACTTTTGGCCTGCTGCATGGCGATGTGTGCGTGCCACATCAGCGGGTCGGCGCCGGCCTGGGCCCGGGCGTGGGCGATGCCTAGGCTGGAACCGATCAACAGGCTTTCGCCGTCGACCCAGTAAGGCTCGGCCAGCGCTTCGGTAATGCGCTCGGCCATCCATTCGGCGCGCTGAGGCGCGCGGCGGGTGTCGATCAGCAGGGCGAACTCATCACTGCCCAGTCGGGCCAACTGATCGCTGGCCTCAAGCTGGCTTTTCAGCCGCGCGACCACTTGCAAGATCAACCGGTCACCGGCCTGGTGGCCGAGGGCATCGTTGGCGTGACGGAAGTTGTCGAGATCAAGGTGACCGAGGGCCAGCCCGCGGCCGTCGTTTTCCGCCAGGCGTGCCGCCAGCAAGGTCTGGAAACCCTGGCGGTTGGCGATGCCGGTCAGCGGATCTTGCTCGGCCAGGCGCTGCAGGGTGTTTTCCAGCAGGCCGCGCTCACGCACATGGCGCAGGCACCGGCGCAACATGCCGGGATCAAGGTGATCGCGTACCAGCCAGTCGCTCACCCCATCGGGCGGCGCCAGTGGTTCATGCTCGAGCAGCAATACCGTCGGCAGGCTGCAACGGCCAGGTAGAGGTTGAAGCGCTGGAGTCGTCAACAACACCGCACCGCGGTTGTCATCGAACAGACTGCTGACCGACTCCCAGCTCGGCGCGCTGATCAGCACGGTCGAGCTCCCCATCGGAGCCAGACACTCGCGCAACAACGCTGCCCACGCTGGCTCTTCGGCCAGTAGCAGCAAACGCAAGGGTTCGACAGGCGTAGACAAGCTAGCTCCCTAGACTCTGCAAAGATGTAGGCGGCGGCATTATGCAGCGCCGATAACCAATGACCAAATGACACCGGTTAACAAACGCGGCTTTGTATCCGGAATTACGAACATTAGACGCAAACTCACCGCGCATCCTGCGTGAAAGTATCAAAACCGGCAAATATAGATAGCGTGCTGCGTCACAAGTCGGAGAGAGCAGCACAATTCGCTGAGCCTGTTAAAATGCCGGCCCATTTCGCAAACGACTCCCTGATTTCATATGTCCCGACTCAATCCCCGGCAGCAAGAAGCCGTGAGCTACGTCGGCGGCCCTCTTTTGGTGCTCGCCGGCGCAGGCTCCGGCAAGACCAGCGTGATCACGCGCAAGATCGCCCACCTGATCCAGACCTGTGGCATCCGCGCCCAGTACATCGTCGCCATGACCTTTACCAACAAGGCCGCGCGCGAGATGAAGGAACGGGTCGGCACCCTGCTCAAGGGCGGCGAAGGCCGCGGCCTGACCGTCTGCACCTTCCACAATCTGGGCCTGAACATCATCCGCAAGGAACACGTGCGGCTGGGCTACAAGCCGGGTTTCTCGATCTTCGACGAGACCGATGTCAAAGCCTTGATGACCGACATCATGCAGAAGGAATACTCGGGCGACGACGGCGTCGACGAGATCAAGAACATGATCGGCTCGTGGAAAAACGACCTGATCCTGCCGCCCGAAGCCCTGGAAAACGCGCGCAACCCCAAGGAACAGACCGCCGCCATCGTCTACACCCACTATCAGCGCACGCTCAAGGCGTTCAACGCGGTGGACTTCGACGACCTGATCCTGCTGCCGGTGAAGCTGTTCCAGGAACACGCCGACATCCTCGAAAAATGGCAGAACAAAGTCCGCTACCTGCTGGTGGACGAATACCAGGACACCAACGCCAGCCAGTATTTGCTGGTGAAGCTGCTCATCGGCATACGCAACCAGTTCACCGTGGTGGGCGATGACGACCAGTCGATTTATGCCTGGCGCGGCGCGCGGCCGGAAAACCTGATGCTGCTCAAGGACGATTACCCGTCCCTGAAAGTGGTGATGCTGGAGCAAAACTATCGCTCCACCAGCCGCATCCTGCGTTGCGCCAACGTGCTGATCTCGAACAACCCGCACGAATTCGAAAAACAGCTGTGGAGCGAGATGGGCCACGGCGACGAGATCCGCGTGATCCGTTGCCGCAACGAAGACGCCGAAGCCGAACGCGTGGCCGTGGAACTGCTGACCCTGCACTTGCGCACGGATCGGCCCTACAGCGATTTTGCGATTCTGTACCGCGGTAACTACCAGGCCAAGCTGATCGAGCTGAAGCTGCAACACCACCAGATTCCGTATCGACTTTCCGGCGGCAACAGCTTTTTCGGACGTCAGGAAGTGAAAGACCTGATGGCCTACTTCCGCCTGATCGTGAACCCCGACGACGACAACGCCTTCCTGCGGGTGATCAACGTCCCACGCCGGGAGATCGGTTCGACCACGCTGGAAAAGCTTGGCAACTACGCCACCGAACGCAAAATCTCGATGTACGCCGCCACCGACGAAATCGGTCTGGGCGAACATCTGGATACGCGCTTCACCGATCGTCTGTCGCGCTTCAAGCGCTTCATGGACAAGGTCCGCGAGCAATGCGCCGGCGATGACCCGATCTCGGCGCTACGCAGCATGGTCATGGACATCGATTACGAGAACTGGCTGCGCACCAACAGCTCCAGCGACAAGGCCGCCGACTACCGCATGGGTAACGTCTGGTTCCTGATCGAGGCGTTGAAGAACACCCTCGAAAAAGACGAAGAAGGCGAGATGACCGTCGAAGACGCCATCGGCAAACTCGTCCTGCGCGACATGCTGGAACGTCAGCAGGAAGAGGAAGACGGCGCCGAAGGTGTGCAGATGATGACCTTGCACGCCTCCAAAGGCCTGGAATTTCCTTACGTGTTCATCATGGGCATGGAAGAGGAAATCCTCCCGCACCGCTCCAGTATCGAAGCCGACACTATCGAAGAAGAACGTCGGCTGGCCTACGTGGGCATTACCCGCGCACGTCAGACCCTGGCCTTCACCTTCGCCGCCAAGCGTAAGCAATACGGCGAGATCATCGACTGCGCGCCGAGCCGCTTTCTTGATGAGCTGCCGCCGGACGACCTGGCCTGGGAAGGCACCGACGACACACCCGTCGAAGTCAAAGCCGTTCGCGGTAATACCGCATTGGCGGATATACGCGCGATGTTAAAGCGCTAGAATCGACTACTTTTTAACCAGCCTTAGACGCATAGCCGTCCGTAGAGGAAAGCTTCATGGAAGCACTGCACAAGAAAATCCGCGAAGAAGGCATCGTGCTTTCCGACCAGGTCCTGAAAGTCGACGCCTTTCTGAACCACCAGATCGACCCGGCCCTGATGAAGCTGATCGGCGACGAATTCGCCACGTTGTTCAAGGATTCGGGCATCACCAAGATTGTCACCATCGAAGCCTCGGGCATTGCACCGGCGATCATGACCGGTCTGAACCTCGGCGTGCCGGTGATTTTTGCGCGCAAGCATCAGTCCCTAACCCTGACCGAAAACCTGCTGTCGGCGACCGTTTACTCGTTCACCAAGCAGACCGAAAGCACCGTGGCGATTTCCCCGCGCCACCTGACCAGCAGCGACCGCGTGCTGATCATCGATGACTTTTTGGCCAACGGTAAGGCGTCGCAAGCGCTGATCTCGATCATCAAACAGGCCGGCGCTACCGTCGCGGGTTTGGGTATCGTGATCGAGAAGTCGTTCCAGGGCGGCCGTGCGGAACTGGACGCGCAAGGTTATCGCGTTGAATCCCTGGCTCGCGTGCAGTCGCTGAAGGATGGCGTTGTAACCTTCATCGAGTAACCTGCAGCACCGCATTTCCCCTGTGGGAGCCAGCCTGCTGGCTCCCACAGTTGGTTTTGCGTTGGACGTTATTGCGTGGTGGCTTTCAGGCCGGTGAGCAATAGCCGCTGAAACAAATCCTCTTTCAGCCCTTCCGGGTTGGTCAGCTGCATTCGTTCCAGATGTTCGGAAAACGATGAAGGTTCTGGCGCATCCAGCGCGGCCTTGCCCAGTTCCAGAATCTCCGTGAGCTTGAACTTGCTCTTCAACCAGTTCAGCGCCCGCAATAGGTCCTTCTCCTCAGCGGTGAAGTCACAGCCCAACGGATACTCCGGAAACAACTGCGGATGCCGCGCCTGAATGACCTGCAAACGCTGCGGACTGTTGTCGGCAAACCGTGGATCGATACGGAAATGCTTCGGTAACTTGCCGACTGCCTGAGCCTGTTCGATCAACCCCGGCTGGAAACGTGAGTCGCTGATGTTCAGCAACGCCTCGATCACCGCCGCATCGGTCTTGCCCCGCAGATCGGCGATACCGTACTCGGTGACCACGATGTCTCGCAGGTGTCGCGGGATCGTGCAATGGCCATACTCCCAGACGATGTTCGAACTGACCTCACCACCCGACTCGCGCCAGCTGCGCAGGAGCAGCACCGAACGCGCGCCCTCCAGTGCATGGCCCTGGGCGACGAAGTTGTATTGCCCGCCGACACCGCTGAGTACTCGCCCGTCTTCGAGCTGATCCGATACGGCTGCGCCAAGCAGGGTCATCGTGAAGGCGGTGTTGATGAAACGTGCATCGAGGCGCTGCAAGCGTTTAAGTTCTTCCTGACCGTAGAGCTCATTGATGTAGCTGATGCGGGTCATGTTGAACTCAAGCCGCTTGCTGTGCGGCAGCTCGCGCAGGCGCTCATAGAAACTGCGCGGCCCAAGAAAAAAACCGCCATGCACCGAGATGCCGTCAGTCTGCGCGGCTTCGTCCAGCGTGCCGGCATTCGCCTGTTGCTGGGTCGGCACATCCGGATAGACCTTGCGCCGCACGATCCCGGCATCGGCCAGCACCAGCAAGCCGTTGACGAACATTTCGCTGCAACCGTAAAGGCCTTTGGCAAAGGGTTCGACACCGCCTTCGCGGTCGATGAGTTGCGCCCACTGGCTGAGATTCACGTCCGTCAGCAACGCCTTGTAACCGTCATTGTCGGCCTGCCGCGCCAGCAGCGCAGCGGTCAGCGCGTCGCCCATGGCACCGATGCCGATCTGCAAGGTGCCGCCGTCGCGCACCAACGTGCTGGCATGCAGCCCGATGAAGTGATCCTGGAAACCCACCGGCATGTTCGGCGTGGAGAACAGCGTGGTGCTGTCCTTTTCGTCGATCAGCAGGTCGAACGTGTCGATACCGATTTCGGCATCACCGGGCATGTATGGCAAATCATTGTGTACCTGGCCCACCAGCAGGATCGTCTCACCCGCCGCCCGGCGTTTCGCGATCATGGGGAACAGGTCGAGGGTGATGTCCGGGTTGCAGCTCAGGCTCAGGCGGTCGGGATGTTCGCTGTGGCTGGCCACCAATTGCGCCACCAGGTTCAACCCGGCGGCGTTGATGTCTCGAGCGGCGTGGCTGTAATTGCTGCTGACGTAATCCTGCTGGGCCTGTGCGCTGCGGAGCAGGCTGCCGGGCTGCATGAAAAATTGCTGGACATGGATGTTGGACGGCAGGCTGTCGCGATGCAGGTCGGCGAGGAAATCCAGTTCCGGATAATCGCCGAAAACCCGCTCGATGAAGGGTTCGAGAAAACGCTTTTGCAAACCGTCGCCCAAAGAAGGACGGCCCAGGCACAGGGCGGTGTAGATCGTCAGCTGCCGTTCGGGCAACTGCGCGATGCGTTGAAACAGCGCGTTGACGAAGTGGTTGGGTTTGCCCAGACCGAGGGGCAGGCCCATGTGGATATGCGCCGGCAACCGTGCCAGGACATCATCGACCGCTTGCTCGATAGAACACAGCTGCACCATCTGATCCTCCCTTACATTCCGTGAATTGGGGTTGGATCGAGCTTGCCGGGTCTTTGCTGCAATGAACAGTCTCAGGCGTAAATCGCAGGCACAAAAAAGCCGCTCGAAAGCGGCTTTTTGATGAAGATGGAGGCTTATTTCAGGCCGGACATCTTCTGGATGGCGCCTTTGAGCTCGGCGTCTGCGCAATCGGCGCAGGTGCCTTTTGGAGGCATTGCATTGAGGCCGGAGATTGCTTTCGCCAGTAAACCGTCAACACCGCCTTCCTTCTTGGCGCGCTCGCCCCAAGCGGCAGCATCACCGATTTTCGGCGCGCCCAACAGGCCGGTGCCGTGGCAAGCGTTGCAATGTTTGGCAATCACTTCGTCAGGAGTTTTGGCACCACCACCGCCGCCAGCAGAAGCAGCGACTTCCATCCCCTTGCACTCTTTACCCTGAACGCAAACCTGGCCGACTGGCTCAAGGCGTTTAGCAATTTCGTCGTTGGTCGCAGCTTGTGCGCTGACTGCCCAAAGGGCCAATACGGTTGCTGGTACGGCCAGCATTTTCATAATTAGATTCACGCGTTCACCCTCAATGGTGGCTAGTCACGCCCACGGCCACGGTTCGCAGGCGGGCGCAAGTATAACGATAAGCCCGCCACACTGAAACAACCCTAAAGTCGAAGGGGTCTTATGCGTGGCGGAAAAACAACTCGGGCACCTCCGCAATGCTCGCGGGACGCCTCTTTTCTTAGAAATTCGCTGGAGTCGCTGCGCTGATTAGTCGCGCTGGCGCATCGAACGGATTACGGAAACGGTGCGGTTTAGTACTTTCAAAGTAGTAGCTGTCGCCGGCTTCGAGCACAAAAGTTTCAAGCCCCACCACCAGTTCAAGCCGACCTTCAAGCAGAATCCCGGTTTCCTCGCCCTCATGGGTGAGCATCTCGTCACCGGTGTCGGCGCCTGGCGGGTAGATTTCGTTGAGGAACGCGATGGCCCGGCTCGGATGAGCCCTGCCGACCAGTTTCATGGTCACTGCGCCATCGGAAATATCGATCAGCTCGTTGGCTTTGTAGACGATCTGAGTCGGTTTTTCCTGCAGGATCTCTTCGGAAAAGAACTCGACCATGGACATGGGAATCCCGCCCAGTACCTTCCTCAGCGAACTGATCGAGGGGCTGACGCTGTTCTTCTCGATCATCGAAATGGTGCTGTTGGTGACGCCCGCGCGTTTGGCGAGTTCACGCTGGGAAAGTCCTTTGAGCTTACGGATGGATTGCAGTCGTTCACCGACGTCCAATGCTGGAGCCTCCAGGGATTCAGGTTGTTGGAATATTGAGCGTTATCATGGCGACAGCGTTCAGTATTTACAACACTTGGACCTGAATCCTGTTCGGCGAAGCGACTTTCGGTCGGCGTGCTTTGACCTAAGCCCCGGAATAGAGCATTGGCACCCGGCGCAGGTTGCAGAAGATCTGGTAAGGAATCGTGCCCGCAGCCGCGGCCACGTCACTGGCGAGTATGTTTTTGCCCCACAACTCGACGGTCGAACCGAGGCCGGCTTGCGGCACATCGGTCAGGTCAATGCAGAGCATGTCCATCGACACCCGGCCAATCAACTGGCTGCGCTGCCCGGCAACCATCACGGGCGTTCCTGTCGGTGCCTGACGTGGGTAGCCATCGGCGTAACCCATGGCCACCACGCCCACGCGCATCGGTTTCTGGGTGATGAATGTGGCGCCGTAACCGATCGGCTCGCCGGCCGGCAGTTCACGCACGCAAATCACTTTCGATTCGAGGGTCATCACCGGTTGCAGGCGGGACGCCACGGCGTTGGCTTCTTCAAACGGAGTCGCGCCGTAGAGCATGATGCCCGGGCGAACCCAGTCACTGGGAATCTGTGGCCAACCGAGCACTGCCGGCGAGTTGCGCAGGCTGACTTCAGCCGATAAGCCCTGACGCGCCGCTTCGAACACCGCGACCTGCTCGGTACTGGCCTGGCTGTGCAGCTCATCGGCCCGGGCGAAGTGGCTCATCAGTACAATCTTCGCCACCTTGCCGCTGGCCAGCAGCCGTTGATAGCCCGCCTGATAATCCTTTGGATGCAAGCCCACCCGATGCATGCCCGAATCGAGCTTGAGCCAGACCGTGATCGGCTTGCTCAGTGCAGCGTTCTCGATGGCTTCGAGCTGCCACAGCGAATGCACCACACACCAGAAGTCATGCTCGACGATCAGCGACAACTCATCGGCTTCAAAAAAACCTTCCAGCAACAACACCGGCGCACGAATGCCGGCAGCTCGCAGCTCCAACGCTTCTTCGATGCAAGCCACGGCAAACCCGTCCGCCTCGGCTTCCAGCGCCTGGGCGCAACGCACCGCGCCATGACCGTAGGCATCGGCCTTGATCACCGCGAGGGCCTTGGCCCCCGTGACTTCACGGGCGATTTGGTAGTTGTGACGCAGGGCTTGAAGGTCGATCAGGGCACGGGCTGGACGCATGGCGGCAGACTTCTAGGCGGTCATGGGAAGAAAAACCGGCGCTGGCTGACGGCGTGAACCGCCAGTAGCACCGGGAGAGGGATTTTTCAGACGGGTTTATGGCAGAGCGGCGACAACCGACAGCTCAACCAGGATTTCCGGTTCGCACAACTTCGATTCAACGGTGGCACGGGCCGGTGCGACGCCTTTTGGCAGCCACTTGTCCCAGACCGCGTTCATGCCTTCAAAGTGTGCATCAATGTCTTTCAAGTAAATCGTCACCGACAGCAAACGGCTCTTGTCGGTCCCGGCCAGATCCAGCAAACGCTCGATGTTGGCAAGCGTTTCACGGGTCTGCTGTTCAATCCCGGCGTTCATATCGTCGCCGACTTGCCCTGCCAGATACACGGTACCGCTGTGGACTACGATCTGGCTCATGCGCTCATTGGTGAGCTGGCGCTGGATTGACATGTTTTGCAGACTCCTGAAGTTTTTTTCCATAACGGGAAATATCGAGGCCTTCGGCGCTGATTTGCGGCGTTTTCTTCGCCATCAGATCGGCCAGCAAGCGACCGGAACCGCACGCCATGGTCCAACCAAGCGTGCCGTGACCCGTGTTCAAAAACAGATTGCTGAACGGCGTAGCACCCACGATCGGCGTGCCGTCCGGAGTGGTCGGACGCAGACCGGTCCAGAAACTGGCCTGGGCCAGATCGCCGCCCTGAGGATAGAGGTCGTTGACGATCATCTCCAGGGTTTCGCGCCGACGCGAGTTCAGCGACAGGTCAAAACCGGCTATTTCAGCCATGCCACCGACGCGGATGCGGTTGTCGAAACGGGTGATTGCGACCTTGTAGGTCTCGTCGAGGATAGTCGAGGTCGGAGCCATCGCCGGGTTGGTGATCGGCACGGTCAGGGAGTAACCCTTGAGCGGATACACCGGCGCCTTGATGCCCAGCGGCTTGAGCAGTTGCGGCGAGTAGCTGCCGAGCGCCAGCACGTAGCGGTCGGCGGTTTCCAGCTTGCCGTCGATCCATACGCCGTTGATGCGATCACCGGCGTAGTCGAGGCGTTGAATGTCCTGGTCGAAGCGGAATTCCACACCGAGGTTCGCAGCCATTTCCGCGAGCTTGGTCGTGAACATCTGGCAGTCGCCGGTCTGGTCGTTCGGCAGGCGCAGGGCACCGGCGAGGATGTTGGTGACGCTGGCCAGCGCCGGCTCAACGCGGGCAATGCCGGCGCGGTCGAGCAGTTCGAACGGCACGCCGGATTCTTTCAGCACGGCAATGTCTTTCCAGGCGCCGTCGAGTTGAGCCTGGGTGCGGAACAATTGGGTCGTACCGAGGCTGCGGCCTTCGTAGGCAATGCCGGTTTCGGCGCGCAATTCGTCGAGGCAGTCACGGCTGTACTCGGACAGGCGGACCATGCGCTCCTTGTTCACCGCATAACGGCTAGCGGTGCAGTTGCGCAGCATCTGCGCCATCCACAGGTATTGGTCGATGTCGGCGGTGGCCTTGATCGCCAGCGGCGCGTGGCGCTGCAACAGCCACTTGATGGCCTTGAGCGGCACGCCCGGTGCGGCCCACGGCGAGGCATAACCCGGCGAAACCTGCCCGGCGTTGGCGAAACTGGTCTCCATGGCAGCGGCCGGCTGACGGTCCACCACCACCACTTCAAACCCGGCACGCGCCAGATAGTAAGCACTGGTGGTACCGATGACGCCGCTACCCAAGACCATAACGCGCATTTTCATATCCCTCATCGCGGCTTGCCGCTGACGTTCGTAGTTGTCGAGCATTGATGTGCGCAGTGTAAAAAAGATTAGGCAGTGCTTTTCACTATATAAGTGCCTATATTTGGCGAGAATTCTCGGCAAAAACGCTTTTCACGGAGGCGCATCCCCTATGCGTACCAACACTCAGACCAAACGTGAGCTGGACAAGATCGACCGCAACATCCTGCGGATCCTGCAAGCGGACGGGCGTATCTCCTTCACCGAACTGGGGGAAAAGGTCGGGCTCTCGACCACGCCGTGTACCGAGCGGGTCCGGCGGCTGGAGCGCGAAGGGATCATCATGGGCTACAACGCCCGGCTCAATCCGCAGCACCTCAAGGGTAGTCTTCTGGTATTCGTCGAGATCAGCCTCGACTACAAATCCGGCGACACTTTCGAAGAGTTCCGACGCGCGGTGCTGAAACTGCCCCACGTGCTGGAGTGCCATTTGGTGTCAGGCGATTTCGACTATCTGGTGAAAGCGCGGATTTCCGAGATGGCCTCGTACCGCAAACTGCTGGGCGACATCCTGCTCAAGCTGCCGCATGTGCGCGAATCCAAGAGCTACATCGTGATGGAAGAGGTTAAGGAGAGTTTGAGCCTGCCGATTCCGGATTGAAGATCTTTTGGCTGGCGACGCCTAAACCAGAACCTGCCGCGTCGAAGCCATGTACTCATGAATCTGCTTCTCGACCCGCGGATGAATCAGCTCCACCGGCCCCCGCCCATTCGGGCACGGCAAGGTCTTGGTGGTGCCGAACAGTCGACAGATCAGCGGCCGCTCGTCATACACGGTGCAGCCGTTAGGCCCTAGGTGAACGCAATTGAGCTCATCCATCGCGGCATCCTGCTCGGCACGGGTCTTGCGCGGCAGGCGGGACATTTCTTCCGGCGAGGTGGTTACCGGTCCACAGCAGTCATGGCAGCCGGGCACGCACTCGAACGAGGGAATCTGCTGCCGTAGCGTGCGAATTTTCTGACTGTTGCAGCTCATCGAAGCGGTAACCAAAAGCGGAATAGAGCGGGATTCTGACGTAAAAGCCCCGATCCAGACAGCACCAACCGACCAGTGTTGCCCGTGTCCGAAGGTCCGGCTTATGCTCCGTCAAATTTTCTAAACACAAGAATCAGGAACACGCACATGAATGCCCGTGCTCAGCAACCGGCCCCGAACCACCAGCACCCTGCTTCTTACTACGCCGCCAGCAGCCTGCCGCAGCCCGATCATCCGGTGCTCACAGCTGACTTGGTGGCTGACGTGTGCGTGGTCGGTGGCGGGTTTTCCGGGTTGAACACGGCGCTCGAACTGGCCGAACGTGGCTTCAGTGTGATCCTGCTCGAAGCCCACAAAATCGGTTGGGGCGCCAGCGGACGCAATGGCGGGCAGTTGATTCGAGGCGTCGGCCACGGCCTCGATCAGTTCGCCAACGTGATCGGTGCGGACGGCGTGCGTCAGATGAAACTCATGGGCCTGGAAGCGGTGGAAATCGTCCGACAGCGCGTCGAGCGTTTTCAGATCCCTTGCGACCTGACCTGGGGCTATTGCGACCTGGCGAACAAGCCCCGGGACCTCGAAGGTTTTGCCGAAGACGCCGAAGAGCTGCGCAGTCTCGGTTACCGTTACGAAACCCGCCTGCTGCAAGCCAGTGAAATGCATTCCGTTGTGGGTTCCGACCGTTACGTCGGCGGTTTGATCGACATGGGCTCGGGGCATCTGCACCCGCTGAACCTGGCACTGGGCGAAGCGGCGGCCGCCCAGCAGTTGGGGGTGAAGCTGTTCGAACAATCGGCAGTCACCCGCATCGATTATGGCCCCGAGGTCAAGGTCCATACCGCCCAGGGCTCGGTCCGCGCCAAAACGCTGGTGCTGGGCTGCAACGCCTACCTCAATGAACTCAATCCCGAACTCGGCGGCAAGGTGCTGCCCGCCGGCAGCTACATCATCGCTACCGAACCGTTGAGTGAAGCGCTGGCTCACTCGCTGCTGCCGCAGAACATGGCGGTCTGCGATCAACGGGTGGCGCTGGATTACTACCGGCTCTCGGCGGACCGACGCTTGCTGTTTGGCGGCGCCTGTCACTATTCCGGTCGCGACCCGAAGGACATCGCCGCCTACATGCGGCCGAAGATGCTGGAGGTTTTCCCGCAACTGGCCGGGGTGAAGATCGACTATCAATGGGGCGGGATGATCGGCATCGGCGCCAACCGTCTGCCGCAGATCGGCCGGCTCAAGGATCAGCCGAATGTGTATTACGCCCAGGCTTATTCCGGTCATGGCGTGAATGCCACGCACCTCGCGGGGAAGTTGTTGGCTGAGGCTATCAGTGGTCAGCAGGGTGGTGGGTTTGATCTGTTTGCAAAGGTGCCGCATATCACGTTCCCTGGCGGCAAGCATTTGCGCTCGCCATTGTTGGCGTTGGGAATGTTGTGGCATCGGCTTAAGGAGTTGGTCTGAAAGAACAGTGGCGTTCTTTCGGACGTCTTCGCGAGCAAGTCGAATCGTCGCACCGCCGCTCCCACATTAGATTCTCAGTGAACACAGATTTTGTGTTCGGCAACGATCAAATGTGGGAGCGGGCTTGCTCGCGAATCGGTTCAAAGAACACCGCAAGATTCAGATCCGCCAGAACGGTTTAAGCCCCTCCTCCCGCGCCTGCTCCCGACTCAACCCGACATCCCTCAGTTGCTCAGTCGTGAGCTCCAGCAACACCTTGCGCGTGTGCAGACGATGCCAGAACAGACCCCAGCGACTCAGGCCGGTCGGTGCGTTGCGCATGACCGCCTCGCGTGCGCCGTTGATTTGCCCTGCCGCCAGTTCCTGACTGTGTAACGTCAGCCGCACATCGCTCAAGCCGTTCATTTTGATTGCTCCTGTTTACTTGGGTAGCTAGAGCTTTCATGATGCGCGGACGGAAAAAAGCATTACAGATTCAACAAGACTGTATTAACCCCATACAGATTTTGCATTTCAGCGTCTGAATTCCCTATTTTCGACCCATCTGTACTGGTAAGCCAAATAACCCACACCGAGACTGCGCCATGACCCTTTACGTCAACCTCGCCGAACTACTTGGTACGCGTATCGAACAGGGCTTCTATCGCCCCGGTGACCGGCTGCCGTCGGTGCGGGCGTTGAGTGTTGAACACGGCGTCAGCCTGAGCACGGTGCAGCAGGCCTATCGCGTGCTGGAAGACAGCGGCCTGGCGACACCCAAACCCAAGTCGGGTTACTTTGTACCGGTGGGTCGCGAACTGCCGGAGCTTCCGGTAATTGGTCGCCCGGCCCAGCGTCCGGTGGATATTTCCCAGTGGGATCAAGTGCTGGAACTGATCCGCGCCGTCCCGCGCAAGGATGTGGTGCAACTGGGCCGCGGCATGCCGGACATCACCACGCCGACCATGAAACCGCTGCTGCGCAGCCTGGCGCGAATCAGCCGGCGGCAGGACATGCCCGGTCTGTATTACGACAACATCTACGGCACCCTCGAACTGCGCGAACAGATTGCCCGTCTGCTGCTGGATTCCGGCTGCCAATTGACAGCCCACGACTTGGTGATCACTACCGGTTGCCACGAAGCGCTGTCCACCAGTATTCGCGCCATCTGCGAGCCGGGGGATATTGTGGCTGTGGACTCGCCGAGCTTTCACGGCGCCATGCAGACCCTCAAAGGCTTGGGCATGAAAGCCCTGGAAATCCCTACCGACCCGCTCACCGGGATCAGCCTTGATGCCCTCGAACTGGCCTTGGAACAATGGCCGATCAAAGCCATACAGTTGACCCCCAACTGCAACAATCCGCTGGGCTACATCATGCCGGAGTCGCGCAAACGCGCGTTGTTGACACTTGCACAGCGCTTCGACGTGGCGATCATCGAGGACGATGTGTATGGCGAACTGGCCTACACCTACCCGCGTCCGCGCACGATCAAATCCTTCGACGAAGACGGCCGCGTCCTGCTTTGCAGCTCGTTTTCCAAGACCCTGGCGCCGGGACTGCGCATTGGTTGGGTGGCACCGGGACGGTATCTGGAACGGGTGCTGCACATGAAATACATCAGCACCGGCTCCACCGCGCCGCAACCGCAGATCGCGATTGCCGAATTTCTCAAGTCCGGGCACTTCGAACCGCATTTGCGGCGGATGCGCACCCAATACCAACGCAATCGCGACGTGATGATCGATTGGGTCAGCCGCTATTTTCCGGCCGGTACCCGAGCCAGTCGTCCCCAGGGCAGCTTCATGCTCTGGGTCGAGCTGCCGGAGGGTTTCGACACCCTGAAACTGAATCGTGCACTGCACGATCAAGGCGTACAGATTGCCGTCGGCAGTATCTTTTCCGCCTCCGGCAAATACCGCAATTGCCTGCGGATGAACTACGCTGCCAAAACAACCCCGCAGATCGAAGAAGCAGTGCGCAAGGTCGGTGCGATGGCAATCAAACTGCTAGCGGAAACCGACTGACCTTTCTTCGGGATGCGGCGTCCATATGCTAACTGCCACCACCCGGAATACGCTCCGTGAGAATCAGACAGCCCTTGCTTGCTACTCTGTTACTCGCCTCGCTCCTTGGTGGTTGCACGACACTCAATGTCCCTAGCGAACCGAGTCAGGCCCTACCGGCAACGGACTCGGCCTTCGGCCGCTCGGTCCAGGCACAGGCCGCCCCCCATCAGGGCCGATCGGGTTTTCGCTTGCTCTCTGATAGCGCCGAGGCCTTCACCGCCCGCGCCGAGCTGATTCGCAACGCCCAAAGCAGCCTCGATCTGCAGTACTACATCGTCCATGACGGCATCAGCACACGAATACTGGTGAGCGAGCTGCTCAATGCCGCCGACCGTGGCGTGCGAGTGCGGATTCTGCTCGACGACACCACCAGCGATGGTCTGGACAGGATCATTGCGACCCTTGCCGCACATCCGAAGATTCAGATCCGCGTGTTCAACCCGCTACATCTGGGCCGCAGCACCGTCGTTACGCGAACCATGGGCCGGCTCTTCAACCTGTCGCTGCAACACCGGCGCATGCACAACAAACTGTGGGTGGCGGACAACTGCGCGGCGATCGTTGGCGGGCGCAACCTGGGGGACGAGTATTTCGATGCCAAGCCCAACCTCAATTTCACCGACATCGACATGCTCAGTGTCGGCCCGGTTGCAGAGCAGTTGGGGCACAGCTTCGACCAGTACTGGAACAGTGCCCTGAGCAAGCCGATCGAACAGTTTCTCTCGACCAAGCCGACAGCCAAGGATCTGAGAAACACCCGGACTCGACTGGACGAATCCCTGGAGGAAACGCGTAAACAGAACCACGCGCTTTATCAGCAGTTGATGGCCTACACCACTCACCCGCGTTTGGATGTCTGGCGCCGAGAGCTGATCTGGGCCTGGAACCAGGCGTTGTGGGACTCACCGAGCAAGGTGCTGTCCAAGGGTGAGCCGGAGCCGTACTTGCAGCTGACCACCCAGTTGGCGCCCGAGCTCAATGGGGTCAGCAAGGAGCTGATCATGGTCTCGCCCTACATCGTACCCACCCAACCGGGTCAGGTGTATCTGACCGGTCGCGCCGATGCCGGCGTGTCGGTGAGTTTGCTGACCAATTCACTGGAAGCCACCGACGTACCCGCTACGCACGGTGGTTACGCACCTTATCGCAAAGCCTTGCTGGAGCACGGCGTGCAATTGTTCGAATTGCGTCGTCAGCCCGGCGACAACGGTGGTAGCGGCAGCGGACCGAGCCTGTTTCACAGCAGGAGCAGCTCCTCCCGTAGTTCCGACTCCAGCCTGCACAGCAAGGCGATGATTTTCGACCGACAGAAAGCCTTCATCGGGTCGTTCAATTTCGACCCGCGCTCGGTGCTGTGGAACACCGAAGTCGGGGTCCTGGTGGACAACCCGCAGCTCGCCGGACGGGTGCGCGAATTGGCACTGGAGGGAATGGCGCCGCCCCTCAGCTATCAGGCCCGGCTGGAAAAGGGTCAGATCGTCTGGGTCACCGAAGATGACGGCAAGCTGCACACGCTGACCAAAGAACCGGGAAGTTGGTGGCAGCATTTCAATTCATGGCTCAGCAGCATGGTCGGCATGGAGCGGATGTTGTAGCCAGAAGGCTGGTGATGAATTGTGGCGAGGGAGCTTGCTCCCGCTCGGCTGCGCAGCAGTCGCAAACCGGCATCCGCGTTCTATCTGAATTAACGGTGGCGCATGATTTAGGGCCGCTGCGCGACCCAACGGGAGCAAGCTCCCTCGCCACAGGTTTGTGCAGCGATCAGGCCGGTTCGGCAACTGTCCCAAACGCGCCTTGCCGCGACAGCAGAATCACCAATCCAAATGCACCGGCTGCCATCAGCAGCGGCAACGCATGCCCGCTGATCCACTGACTACCGGCACCGGCCGCCAGCGGCCCGACCAGGCAACCGATACCCCACAGCTGCGCGATATGCGCATTGGCGCGCACCAGTGCATCGTCGCGATAACGCTCGCCGATCAGGATCAGTGACAAGGTAAACAAGCCGCCGGCACTGGCACCGAACAACACCCACAACGGCCAGATCAGCAACGTGTCGATCAATAACGGGATGGCCAGGCTCGATATCAACAGAACCACCGCACACCCGGTGAACAACGTACGTCGCGACAAGCGATCAGCCAGCGCGCCAATCGGTAATTGCAGCAAGGCATCACCGACCACTACCGTGCTGACCATCGCCAACGCAATTTCCGTGGTAAAGCCCTGACGCAGGCAATAAACCGGCAACAACGTCAGGATCATCGCTTCGAACGCCGCGAACAGCGACACCGCCCAGGCAATCGCCGGTAGGCCACGACAGAAGCCCAGCAAGTCGCTGAAGGTCACGCTGCAGGCTTCACTGGTCGGCGCGCCGCTGCGACCCAGCAACAGGAACGGTGCCGCCATCAGCAACCCGACACCGACCCAGAATCCGTAATCGTGCTCGGTGCCCACAACGCCAAGCAGCAACGGCCCGGCCAGCTGACTCAGCGCATAGCTGCTGCCATACAGCGCCACCAATCGCCCGCGCCACTCTTCAACCACAAGCTGGTTGATCCAGCTTTCGCCAAGGATGAAGACGAGGGTCAGGATCACCCCGATCATCAGCCGCAATACCAACCAAATCGGATAGCTCGGCAACAGCGCCAGCAAACCGATGGACAACGCCCCGGCCCACAGGCACAAACGCATCAGATTGGCTGTGCCCAGACGTGCGGCCAGATGGCTGGAGATCTTTGCCCCCAGCAATACGCCAATGGCTGGCATCGCAGCCATCACACCGATGGCGAACGAGCCGTAACCCCAGCCTTCCAGGCGAAACGACACCAACGGCATGCTGACGCCCAGCGCCAGGCCGACACTCAAGACAGACGCCAACACGGCGAAATAAGTCGCCCAACGCATTTCCCACGCTCCTGTGGATTGTTATTTTTTACAGGTCATACAAAGCAAATGTGGGAGCGGGCTTGCTCGCGAAGAGGCCATCACATCCAACATCTTCGTTGGCTGTTACGGCGCCTTCGCGAGCAAGCCCGCTCCCACAAGGGATCTGCGTCGTTCAGGAGTCCGATTGGTTGCCGGGCTCCTTCACTGGCTTACAACTTGATCCAGGTCGCCTTCAGCTCGGTGTACTTGTCGAACGCGTGCAGCGACTTGTCGCGACCGTTGCCGGACTGCTTGAAACCACCGAACGGGGCCGTCATGTCGCCGCCGTCATACTGGTTGACCCACACGCTACCAGCGCGCAATGCCTTGGCAGTCAGGTGGGCCTTGGAAATATCCTTGGTCCACACTGCTGCGGCCAAGCCGTAAGGGGTGTCGTTGGCAATCGCAATGGCTTCTTCGGCGGTATCGAAAGTGATCACCGACAGCACTGGGCCGAAGATTTCTTCCTGAGCGATTTTCATCGCGTTGCTGACGCCGTCGAAAATGGTCGGCTCAACGTAGGTGCCACCGGTTTCCTGAAGAATGCGCTTGCCGCCTGCCACCAGTTTGGCACCGTCGGTGTGGCCGGATTCGATGTAGGACAGCACGGTGTTCATCTGTTGGGTATCCACCAGCGCGCCGACATTGGTCGCCGGGTCCAGCGGGTTCCCCGGTTTCCAGGTTTTGAGGGCCTCGATCACCAGCGGCAGGAATTTATCCTTGATCGAACGCTCCACCAACAGGCGCGAGCCGGCGGTGCAGACTTCGCCCTGGTTGAAGGCGATGGCGCCGGCAGCCGATTCAGCGGCAGCTTGCAGGTCCGGCGCATCGGCGAACACGATGTTCGGGCTCTTGCCGCCGGCTTCGAGCCAGACGCGTTTCATGTTCGATTCGCCGGAGTAGATCAGCAGTTGCTTGGCGATTTTGGTCGAACCGGTGAACACCAGGGTGTCTACATCATTGTGCAGGGCCAGGGCCTTGCCGACGGTGTGACCGTAACCTGGCAGGACGTTCAACACGCCTTTCGGGATGCCGGCCTCAACGGCCAGCGCAGCGATGCGGATGGCGGTCAGCGGCGATTTTTCGGATGGCTTGAGGATCACCGAGTTACCGGTGGACAGCGCCGGGCCGAGTTTCCAGCACGCCATCATCAGCGGGAAGTTCCACGGCACGATCGCGCCGACTACGCCGACCGGTTCGCGGGTCACCAGACCCAGCTGGTCATGGGGAGTCGCGGCCACTTCGTCGTAGATCTTGTCGATGGCTTCACCGCTCCAGCTCAAGGCTTGCGCCGCGCCTGGAACATCGATGTACAGGGAATCGCTGATTGGCTTGCCCATGTCCAGGGTTTCAAGCAGGGCCAGCTCTTCGGCGTGCTGTTTCAGCAGGCCGGCGAAACGGATCATGGTGGCTTTGCGTTTGGTCGGCGCCAGACGCGACCAGACGCCGGAATTGAAGGTGGAGCGAGCGTTTTCAACAGCGCGCTGGGCGTCGGCGGCGTCACAGCTGGCAATCTTGCCCAGCAGACGGCCATCGACCGGGCTGATGCACTCGAAGGTCTCGGCGGAGACAGCATCGGTGTATTCGCCATTGATGTAGGCGCGGCCTTCGATCTTCAGATCGCGAGCCCGTTGCTCCCAATCGGCACGAGTCAGGGTGGTCATACGAGTGTCCTCCTCTTATTGAATACGAACGCTCCACGGTCTTCGCGGGCGCTGTCAGGAATTCTGCCCGGCCAGCCTGCTGTTTCGGCCCAAGGCAACTGCCACCCTAAACCAGTGGCCGGGGTTGTTTCAATATATTTGACACAAGGTCGGCAAACGGCCTTGCGGTGTTCATTTTAATAAACATAGACTTTGGACTTTTCAGGCAATCACGGGAAATTACAACAATGAATATCCAGGATGTCGTCGACTTCAGCCAGGCCACGACCGCGCCCGAGCGCTATCGACCAGACCCGACGAAAGTCCTCAAGGGCGATCCCGAGCAAGCGGTGTACAACCACTACAACAGCCCGTGCGGCCAGCTGAACGCCGGCGTATGGGAAGGCGACGTCGGGCAATGGACGGTGAACTTCACCGAACATGAATACTGCGAAATCGTTCAAGGGGTTTCGGTACTACGCGACAACGACGGCAACAGCAAAACCCTGCGCGCGGGTGACCGCTTCGTGATCCCGGCCGGTTTCCGAGGTACCTGGGAGGTATTGGAGCCGTGCCGCAAAATCTATGTGGCGTTTGAACAGAAGGCTTGAAACCTTTCTCGAGGCCACAAAAAAGGCCCGTATCTCGCGATACGGGCCTTTTTCGTAAGAGGGAAAAATCAATTACTTGATTTTGCCTTCTTTGTAGATCACGTGCTTGCGAACAACCGGATCAAATTTCTTGATCTCGATTTTGTCCGGAGTAGTGCGCTTGTTCTTGTCGGTAGTGTAGAAGTGACCAGTACCGGCGCTCGAAATCAAACGAATCAATTCACGCATGATTAGCTCCCTTAGATCTTGCCAGCTTTGCGGATTTCGGCCAGCACGACAGTGATGCCACGCTTGTCGATGATACGCATGCCTTTGGCAGATACGCGCAGACGCACGAAACGTTTCTCTTCTTCAACCCAGAAGCGGTGATGCTGCAGGTTCGGCAGGAAACGACGACGGGTTTTGTTGTTTGCGTGGGAAATGTTATTCCCAGTCACCGGACCCTTACCGGTAACTTGACATACTCTCGACATGCCTCAGCCCTCTAAAACCACATGCCCAACCCGGCATGGGTTGGCCGCTTAATCTCTCAGTCATTTGGCGCCAGGCGCCGCGTTTCTTTAGAGGTCTTACCGGCTACACCTACAGTGAAGGAACCGGGCCCCTAGAAAAGAGCGCTGCTTTATACCAGAAAGACTGGAGAGCAACAACATTCCGTGTGCACAGACTTAATAAAAACCCCGTTTTTCTGGCTCGGAGCGCCTTGGATAAAGGCTATCGTCGATGAAGACCGCTCGTCGCAGAGAATCGGCCAACAGGCCAATCCAGGGTTTTGCTCAACCGGTACTCACCGAAAACAATCGCCTATAGTCCCCTTAAAATGAAAAAGGGGATAGTCATTTACAAAAGAGCCCACTAGGGTAAGCCTTTTCCAGACTGCACTTGCAGATGGGCCTTCGATCTGTAAAGGAATCCGACCATGCGCCTCGCTGCCCTACCGTTGTTGCTCGCCCCTCTTCTGCTGAGCCCATTGGCCCATGCCGCCGCTCTGAGCGTTTGCACTGAGGCAAGCCCGGAAGGGTTCGACGTGGTGCAATACAACTCGCTGACCACCACCAACGCCTCGGCCGACGTGCTGATGAACAGTCTGGTGGACTTCGATACCGCCAGCGGCAAAGTGGTCGCCAGCCTCGCCGACAGCTGGGAAGTCACGCCCGACGGCCTGACCTATGTCTTCAAATTGCACCCGCAGGTGAAGTTTCACCGCACCGAATATTTCAGCCCGACGCGTGACCTGACCGCCGAAGACGTGAAGTTCAGCTTCGACCGCATGCTCGACCCGGCAAACCCTTGGCACAAAGTCGCCCAAAGCGGCTTCCCGCACGCCCAGTCGATGCAGTTGCCAGCATTGATCAAGAAAATCGACGCGCTGGACCCGCTGACAGTGCGCTTCACCCTCGATCACCCAGACTCGACCTTCCTCGCGACGCTGAGCATGGGCTTCGCCTCGATCTACTCCGCCGAATATGCCGACAAACTGATGAAGGCCGGCACCCCGGAAAAGCTCAACAGCCAGCCAATCGGCAGCGGGCCGTTCATCTTCACGCGCTTCCAGAAAGATGCCTCGATCCGCTACAAGGCCAACCCGGACTACTTCCGCGGCAAGCCTTCGGTGGATCCGCTGATTTTCGCCATCACCCCTGACGCCAACGTGCGTTTGCAGAAATTGCGCCGCAACGAGTGCCAGATCGCCCTGTCGCCCAAGCCTCTGGACGTACAGGCAGCGCTGAAAGAACCGACCCTGAAAGTGGAAAAGACTGACGCCTTCATGACCGCGTTCGTCGGCATCAACAGCCAGCATCCGCCGCTGGACAAGCCTGAAGTGCGCCAGGCGATCAACCTCGCGTTCGACAAGGCCAACTACGTCAAAGCCGTGTTCGAAGACACCGCCGAACCTGCCAATGGTCCATACCCGCCGAACACCTGGAGCTATGCCAAAGGCCTGCCGGGTTATCCGCACGACGTCGAAAAAGCCAAAGCCCTCATGGCGAAGGCCGGGCTCAAGGACGGTTTCCAGACCACCATCTGGACCCGACCTTCTGGCAGTCTGCTCAACCCGAACCCGAGCCTCAGCGCGCAAATGCTGCAATCGGACCTCGCGGAAATCGGCATCCAGGCCGAGATTCGGGTGATCGAGTGGGGCGAACTGATTCGCCGTGCCAAGGCCGGTGAACACGATCTGTTGTTCATGGGCTGGGCCGGCGACAACGGTGACCCGGACAACTTCCTCACGCCGCAGTTTTCCTGCGCCGCGGTCAAATCCGGCACCAACTTCGCACGCTACTGCAACCAGGACCTGGACAAGCTGATCAGCGCCGGCAAGACCACCGGCGAGCAAGGTGTGCGCACCAAGCTCTACGAACAGGCCCAGGCACAGATCCAGCAGCAGGCGCTGTGGCTGCCGCTGGCCCACCCGACCGCCTTCGCGCTGACGCGCAAGGACGTTGAGGGCTATCAAGTGAGCCCGTTCGGCCGCCAGGATTACTCGAAGGTCAACCTCAAGTAATCAGCGTCACCACCAAACCCTGTGGGAGCGGGCTTGCTCGCGAAAGCGGTCTGTCAGTAGACATTGATATCGACTGACACGACGCCTTCGCGAGCAAGCCCGCTCCCACATGGGTTTTCGTCGCTCACTACATCCACCCATACTCAGCCATGGACAGCGGATCGCCGTCACCGATGATGAAATGGTCGAGCACCCGCACATCGATCAGGTCCAGCGCCTCTTGCAGGCGCTTGGTCAGCGTTCGGTCGGCTTGACTGGGGTTGGTATTACCCGACGGATGGTTATGGCAGAGGATCAGCGCTGCGGCGTTGTGGGCCAACGCGCGTTTAACCACTTGCCTCGGATAGACACTGGTGCTGTCGATGGATCCGCGAAACAGCACTTCAAAGGTCAGCACTTGATGCCTGGAATCCAAAAACAGACAGCCGAACACCTCGTGAGGCTCATGGCGCAACATTGACTTCAGGTAATCACGAACCGCCTGCGGATTTTCCAGCGCCGATTTTTGGCGCGCACGTTCGGCCAAATGCCGCCGGCTCATTTCCTGGACCGCTTGCAACTGAGCGAATTTCGCCGGCCCGAGCCCCAACTGCCGGCTGAATGCTGCCTGATCGGCCTCGAGCAGTGAGCGCAGGCTGCCAAACCGACTCAACAGGTGTCGCGCCAGATCTACCGCGCTTTTACCCGACACACCCGTTCGTAAAAAAATCGCCAGCAGTTCGGCGTCCGAAAGGCTCCCCGAGCCCAACTCAAGCAACCTCTCCCGCGGCCGTTCCGCCGCGGGCCAATCACGAATACTCATAGCACCTCCCTGGTCTGTGGGCGCCGCTGTTCCGTAGCGGTCGCTGTGATATCGTAGCCCATCTTTTTTGCGGGCGATTTCACTCCTGGGGAGGGGGTATCGCCATGCAGTCATCAACGAAATGAAAGGCAGACCTATGCAGCGGCTGTATCGGAAACGCATCGTTCTGGGCGTCGGCGGCGGCATTGCTGCCTACAAGAGCGCCGACCTGGTTCGCCGACTGATCGACCAGGGCGCCGAAGTGCGCGTGGTCATGACCCGTGGCGGCAGCGAGTTCATCACCCCGCTGACCATGCAGGCCTTGTCCGGCCACCCGGTCCACCTCGACCTGCTGGACCCTGCGGCAGAAGCCGCGATGGGCCACATCGAGCTGGCCAAATGGGCCGACATGGTGCTGATCGCCCCCGCCACCGCAGACCTTATCGCCCGCCTGGCCCAAGGCATTGCCGACGACCTGCTGACCACTTTGGTGCTGGCCACCGATGCCGTGGTCGCCGTTGCCCCGGCGATGAACCAGGCCATGTGGCGCGACCCGGCGACCCAGGCCAACCTGCAAACCCTCGAAAGCCGTGGCCTGAAAACCTTTGGCCCAGCCTCCGGCAGCCAGGCCTGTGGCGACGTCGGCATGGGCCGCATGCTCGAAGCCACCGACCTCGCCCAGTGCGCGGCGGACTGCTTCCAGCGTCAGGCGCTGACCGGTAAACACGTGCTGATCACCGCCGGCCCGACCCAGGAAAACATCGACCCGGTGCGCTACATCACCAACCACAGCTCCGGAAAAATGGGCTTTGCCCTGGCCGAAGCCGCGGTGGAAGCCGGCGCCCGCGTAACGCTGATCACCGGTCCGGTGCACCTGCCGACCCCGGATCGCGTCACGCGCATCGACGTGGTCAGTGCTCGTGACATGCTTGCCGCCTGCGAAGCCGCGATCCCTTGCGACCTGTTCATCGCCTCGGCAGCGGTCGCGGATTACCGCCCGGAAGTCGTCGCCCCACAGAAACTCAAGAAAGACCCCACGAACGGCGACGGCTTGTTGCTACAGATGGTGCGTAACCCGGACATCCTGGCCACCATCGCCACTCGCCCTGACCGTCCGTTCAGTGTCGGTTTCGCCGCCGAAACCGAACACCTGCTCGACTATGCTGCACGCAAGTTGAAAGACAAGAACCTCGATTTGATCGTCGCCAACGACGTCGCCAACCCGAGTATTGGCTTCAACAGTGAAGAAAACGCCTGCAGCGTGATCGACCGCCAGTTACACGCCATACTTTTCGCCCAGACCAGCAAGAGCAAGATTGCCCGCCAGCTGATCACTTTTATCGCCGAACGTCTGAACCAGGTTTAATTTACATGCACACTTTGCAAGCCAAGATCCTCGACCCTCGCATCGGTACCGATTTCCCGCTGCCGCAGTACGCCACGCCAGGCTCCGCCGGCCTCGACCTGCGCGCCATGCTGGAAAAAGACACCATCATCAAGCCGGGCGAAACCCTCCTGATTCCTACCGGCCTGTCGGTGTACATCGGTGATCCAGGCCTGGCGGCGCTGATTCTGCCGCGCTCGGGCCTGGGCCATAAGCACGGCATCGTGTTGGGCAACCTGGTCGGCCTGATCGACTCCGATTATCAAGGCCCGCTGATGGTGTCGTGCTGGAACCGTGGCCAGACCGAATTCACCATGGTCGTTGGCGAACGTTTGGCCCAGTTGGTGCTGGTACCAGTGGTTCAAGCGCATTTCGAGATGGTCGAAGAGTTCGTTGAAACCGAGCGCGGCACCGGCGGCTTCGGCCACTCCGGCACCAAATGACCCGGTAGAAGCGCTAAACCCCTGTAGGAGCTGCCGAAGGCTGCGATCTTTTGACTTTAAAGACCAAGATCAAAAGATCGCAGCCTTCGGCAGCTCCTACAGGGGACAAGCTTGCTCTCCACAAAATCAAATTGTCATCTGCAAGGTTTAGCCCCGAAAATCAAGGCATTGGCTGGTCATTACCTCGCAAACGCAGGTGTCATGGCCTTTACACACCACGAACTCTCAGTGGAAAACGCCGTCATACCCTTCAGTTTGAACCGGCCGACGAGTTCTTCGCGGCAGGTCCAGCCACTTTCGAGATGGAGCATTCCTACAGATGAGCACCCCAGCCCAAGTCGCACCCAAGTTCCCCGACAGCATCTTCCGCGCCTACGACATTCGCGGCACCGTCCCGGAGTTCTTGAACGCTGAAACCGCTTATTGGCTCGGTCGCGCCATCGGCTCCCAGAGCCTGGCCCAGGACGAACCCAACGTGTCCGTCGGCCGTGACGGTCGCCTGTCCGGTCCAGAACTGGTCGAACAACTGATCAAAGGCCTCGCCGACAGCGGTTGCCACGTCAGCGACGTCGGCCTGGTGCCAACGCCTGCGCTGTACTACGCCGCCAACGTGCTGGCCGGCAAATCCGGCGTAATGCTCACCGGCAGCCACAACCCGTCGAACTACAACGGCTTCAAGATCGTCATCGCTGGCGACACCTTGGCCAACGAACAGATCCAGGCCCTGCACGAACGCCTCAAGACCAACAACCTGAGCAGCGGCAAGGGCAGCATCACCCAGGTCGAGATCCTCGACCGCTACAACACCGAAATCGTCCAGGACATCAAACTGGCTCGCCGCCTCAAAGTCGTGGTCGACTGCGGTAACGGCGCGGCCGGCGTGATCGCCCCGCAACTGATCGAAGCCCTGAACTGCGAAGTCATCCCGCTGTTCTGCGACGTCGACGGCAACTTCCCAAATCACCACCCGGACCCGGGCAAGCCTGAAAACCTCGTGGACCTGATCGCCAAGGTCAAGGAAACCAACGCTGACCTGGGCCTGGCCTTCGACGGCGACGGCGACCGCGTCGGCGTGGTGACCAACACCGGTAGCATCGTTTACCCGGACCGCCTGCTGATGCTGTTCGCCCGTGACGTGCTGGCGCGCAACGCTGACGCGGAGATCATCTTCGACGTCAAATGCACCCGTCGCCTGACGCCGCTGATCAAGGAATACGGCGGCCGTCCGCTAATGTGGAAGACCGGTCACTCGTTGATCAAAAAGAAAATGAAACAAACCGGCGCCCTGCTGGCCGGCGAAATGAGTGGGCACATCTTCTTCAAGGAGCGCTGGTTCGGTTTCGACGACGGCATTTACAGCGCCGCTCGTCTGCTGGAGATCCTCAGCAAAGAAAAATCCACCGCGGAAGAGCTGTTTGCGACCTTCCCGAACGATATTTCTACGCCGGAAATCAATATCCATGTGACCGAAGAGAGCAAATTCAGCATCATTGATGCTCTGCACGACGCGAAGTGGGGCGAAGGCGCCGACCTGACCACCATTGACGGCGTGCGAGTCGACTACGCCAAAGGCTGGGGCCTGGTGCGCGCGTCCAACACCACACCGGTGCTGGTGCTGCGCTTCGAGGCCGATGACGAGGCTGAACTGCAGCGCATCAAGGACGTTTTCCACGTCCAACTGAAGCGTGTTGCACCTGATCTCCAATTACCGTTTTGATTTAACGAAGCACCCGGAGCCCTGAATGACCCTCGAACGCGAAGCCGCCGCCAACACCGCCAAGGTCCTGTCCGAAGCGCTGCCTTACATTCGCCGCTATGTCGGCAAGACGCTGGTGATCAAATACGGCGGCAACGCGATGGAAAGCGAGGAGCTGAAAACCGGCTTCGCCCGCGACATCGTGCTGATGAAAGCCGTCGGCATAAACCCGGTGGTGGTTCACGGCGGCGGCCCGCAAATCGGCGATCTGCTCAAGCGTCTGTCGATCGAGAGCCACTTCATCGATGGCATGCGCGTGACTGACGCGCAGACCATGGACGTGGTGGAAATGGTCCTCGGCGGCCAGGTGAACAAGGACATCGTCAACCTGATCAACCGTCATGGCGGCAGCGCCATCGGCCTGACCGGTAAAGACGCCGAGCTGATTCGTGCGAAGAAACTCACCGTCACCCGCCAGACACCGGAGATGACCCAACCTGAAATCATCGACATCGGCCAAGTGGGCGAAGTGGTCGGGATCAACACCGACTTGCTGAACCTGCTGGTCAAAGGCGACTTCATCCCGGTCATCGCGCCAATCGGTGTCGGCGCCAACGGCGAGTCGTACAACATCAACGCCGACCTGGTGGCCGGTAAAGTTGCCGAAGCGCTGAAGGCTGAAAAGCTGATGCTGCTGACCAACATCGCCGGCCTGATGGACAAGTCGGGGACGGTCCTGACCGGCCTGACCACCCAACAGGTCGATGATCTGATCGCCGACGGCACCATCTACGGCGGTATGCTGCCGAAGATCCGCTGCGCATTGGAAGCAGTGCAAGGTGGCGTGGGCAGCTCGTTGATCATCGATGGTCGGGTGCCGAATGCCATTCTGCTTGAGATCTTCACCGATACTGGTGTGGGCACCTTGATCAGCAATCGCAAGCGTCACTGATTCAAACCTTAAAAAGATCGCAGCCTTCGGCAGCTCCTACGACAGCGGATTTTCGGATGTACGAAAACCCTGTAGGAGCTGACGAAGTCTGTGATCTTTTTTATGCGCGCAGGAAATGCCTGACCTGATTAAGCGAAACGTCCGACATCCCGCCAGCATTAGTCCGCATAGGATCTTCCCTGTATCCACAGGAGAACGACCCCATGCAAAAAGTTTACGCACCTAACGGCAGCGACGTTTCCGCAGGCACCTACGAATGCGCCGACTGCGGCTACGAATATTCCAACCAATCGAAAAAATCCTTGCCGCCCTGCCCGCAACGCCTGGATTCATTGCACATACAAAACGGCTGGAAAATCCTCAGCGGCCAAGGAGACGCAACGGACGACCCCTATCCGAAATCCGGTAAGTGATCACGGGAGACTCAGCCATGCAGATCTCGTTCACGATCGACGCCCAGGCTTTCGAGCAGGAGCAGAAGGAGCCGGTCAAAAAGACCCTGAAGATATCCGATAACGAAATCGCTCATGCCTTACAACGTATCGCCAAGGCGAGCCTGACCGAATACCTGAAAATGCTGGTAGAAGGCGGCATGCCGAGTCGGGCCGATGAAGCGAAACAGGACCGCTTGCTGTATCTGATTCAAAGCTACTTCGGGCAGACATTGCCGACCGAATCTCAGATATCGACGATTTTTCAGCTGACCCAGAGCCAAAGCAAAACCCTGCTGAAAAACACGGTTTCGCGCTTTCGCAATCAGCTGGACGATATTCTGCAGCACAGCATGCGAGCCGTGATCGAGTCTGCGGAACATGCGCAGACGGTGTACCTGGTGGTGATCAGTTCGGACGTCATTCGTGATGAGCTGAACATGCTGATCACACAGAACGAACCGACCTTCAAACCCATCACAAAACGTAAAGGCAGCGCCGGGCAGTTCGAAATCAGTGAGGATTCCCACGACTTGCTGTGCAGGACGCTTGGTCTGAATGCCGTTCAGTGACATTGTCGCGGTCAGCGGTTTGCTGCTGACCCTGACCACTTTCATGTTCAACCTGGCGTGGCCGAGACTGCATGAAGCACTGGAGCTGGATGAAAGCCAAACTGGCCCGCTCGCCAGAAAACGTAGCCGAAAAAAGGTAACGAACGTTTTGTTCGCCTGCGCCCTCCCTCTCACCAGCGCCTTCCTGGCGCTGTTTTACGTCAACCTTCCTGCTGCGGTGAGAATCATGGGCAGCAGCACGCTGGATCTTTGGGACTTTGACGTGGATCGCACACTTTACGTGATGGTTGTGTTTGCACTAATGGTGTTTGCGCTGTTCAACGCCCGGTTAACCCTGTGCCTGTGTGGGAAATGGCGCAGCCTGCGTTAATCGCCAGATGAAAAAAAGGCCCTGTAAAAACAGGGCCTTTGCGTTAAACGCCGAACTGCGCGCGGTAGGCTTCAACCGCCGGCAGGTGTTGCTTGAGCTGCGGATCGTCAGCCAGGAATTCGAGCACCTGGTTCAGCGAAACAATGCTGATCACCGGAATACCGAAGTCACGCTCCACTTCCTGGATGGCCGACAACTCGCCGTTGCCACGCTCCTGACGGTTCAGGGCAATGAGCACGCCCGCAGCCTTCGCCCCTTCCTGGGAAGCGATGATCTGCATCACCTCGCGGATGGCAGTGCCAGCGGTGATGACGTCGTCGATGATCAGCACGTCGCCGGTCAACGGTGCGCCGACCAGACTGCCGCCTTCGCCGTGAGCCTTGGCTTCCTTGCGGTTGAAGCACCACGGCAGGTCGCGGCCATGATGTTCGGCCAGGGCCACTGCGGTGGTCGCCGCCAAAGGGATGCCTTTGTACGCCGGGCCAAACAATACGTCGAACGAAATGCCGCTCTCGACGATGGCTGCCGCATAGAAACGACCCAGCTGCGCAAGGGCCGAACCCGAGTTGAACAGGCCGGCATTGAAGAAGTAAGGACTGGTGCGCCCGGACTTCAGGGTGAACTCGCCGAAGCGCAAAACGCCGCGATCGATGGCAAAACGAATGAAATCGCGCTGATACGCTTGCATGAAAAAAACCCCAAATACCACGGATTTAGCTAATTAGGTTGACGCCGTGTATCATACACGCACGCGATTTTTGGGGCCATTTATGCGGATCATCAGTGTGAACGTCAATGGTATTCAGGCTGCAGTGGAGCGAGGTTTGCTCAGTTGGCTGCAAGCACAGAATGCCGACGTCATCTGCCTGCAGGACACCCGCGCCTCCGCCTTTGAACTGGACGATCCAGCTTTCCAACTGGATGGCTACTTCCTTTATGCCTGCGAAGCCGAAGTTCCCGCCCAAGGTGGCGTGGCTTTGTATTCGCGGCTGCAACCGAAGGCAGTCATCAGCGGTCTCGGCTTCGAGACAGCCGACCGCTACGGGCGCTACCTGCAAGCCGATTTCGACAAGGTCAGCATCGCGACCTTACTGCTCCCTTCGGGGCAGAACGGCGATGAAGACTTGAACCAGAAGTTCAAGCTAATGGACGATTTCGCCCGTTACCTGGATAAACAGCGACGCAAACGTCGCGAGTACATTTACTGTGGCTCGCTGTACGTGGCACAACAGAAGCTGGATATCAAAAACTGGCGTGACAGCCAGCAATCCCCGGGCTTCCTGGCACCTGAACGTGCCTGGATGGACGAGATTGTCGGCAACATGGGCTATGTCGATGCCCTGCGCGAAGTCAGCCGTGAAGGCGACCAGTACAGCTGGTGGCCGGATAACGAACAGGCTGAAATGCTCAACCTCGGTTGGCGTTTCGACTATCAGTTGCTGACGCCGGGCCTGCGTCGCTTCGTACGTAGCGCACGCTTGCCACGTCAGCCACGGTTCTCGCAACATGCACCGCTGATCGTGGACTACGACTGGACGCTGACCATCTAAGCGTCGTTTCGCAGACACAAAAAAGCCGACATCAACTGTCGGCTTTTTTGTGGACAACGATTTATTTGATCAACCGCCAGGTGAACGGATACCGGTAAGGCACCCCTTCATTGGCCTTCACGCCGCCGATGATGGTCAGCACCAGCGCACCGATCGCCAACAGACCGAACAGGAAGAACCCGACGATCACCACCATCAGCAGGAAGCAGATGGCGGAGGCAATGGCGACGGTGATCTGAAAGTTCAGCGCCTCCTTGCCTTGAGCATCAACAAACGGGTCCATCTCGCGCTTCATCTGCCAAAGAATCAGCGGGCCGATCAGCGTACCGAACGGAATCCAGATCCCCAGCAAGGCGGACAGGTGACAAAACATCGCCCACTGCCGAACCTCTTTGCTCGGGGTGGGAAGCAGCTGTTGCTCGTCACTCATGGCGTCCTCCTTGCGTGGTGCGGTCCGATCAGTCGGCCAGTGCAGCTTTTTGCAGCTCGAAGATTTCGCTCATGCCTTTCTTCGCTAACTCAAGCATAGCGTTCAGTTCTTCCGGCTGGAACGGAGCGCCTTCGGCAGTGCCCTGGACTTCGATAAAACCACCCGTGCTGGTCATCACCACATTCAGGTCGGTCTCGGCGGCCGAGTCTTCCAGGTAGTCAAGGTCGAGTACCGGCTCACCCTGATACATGCCCACCGATACGGCAGCGATCATTTGCTTCAGCGGGTCGCCGCCTTTCAGGCCGCCGCGCTTCTTGATCACTTTCAAGGCATCGACCAGTGCAACCATGGCGCCGGTGATGGACGCGGTGCGGGTGCCGCCGTCAGCCTGGATCACGTCGCAGTCGACGTACAGGGTGACGTCGCCCAGCTTGGACATGTCCAGCGAAGCGCGCAGGGAACGACCGATCAGACGCTGGATTTCCAGGGTGCGGCCGCCTTGCTTGCCGCGGCTCGCTTCACGCTGGTTACGCTCGCCAGTGGCGCGCGGCAGCATGCCGTATTCAGCGGTCAACCAGCCCTGGCCCTGACCTTTGAGGAAGCGCGGCACGCCGTTCTCGACGCTGACGGTGCAGATGACTTTGGTATCACCGAACTCGACCAGTACAGATCCCTCGGCGTGTTTGGTGTAGTTGCGGGTAATGCGGATCGAGCGGAGCTGATCGGCAGCGCGACCACTTGGACGTTTCATAGGGAATACCTGTACGGGGGACGGAAAACTGCGGAGCATTATAGAGCCGCAGGGCCACGAGTGGGCACTTCTAAAAAATCCCCCGACGACTGAAGGCCCTGAACAGCGCTTTGCCGACGACCTGCAGCCCTTTGTCACACCGTGTGTTTGGGCGCATTCGCCCCACTGCGCTACAATCCTGCGCCTTTGCTGCCTCTGGGCTTAAATTCATATAGATCAGGCCTGCGAAACCTTTGGTAACGCATGAACCTGCATTGCGAGGTACCTCCATGGTGCACAGCATGACCGCCTTTGCCCGCGTCGAAAAAGCCGGCGCCCAAGGCACCCTGAGCTGGGAACTGCGCTCGGTCAACAGCCGCTACCTGGAGCCGCACCTGCGTCTGCCGGAGTCCTTTCGCGACCTCGAAGGCGCGGTCCGCGAAACACTGCGCCAGGGAATCTCGCGCGGCAAGCTCGAATGCACCCTGCGCTTTACCGAAGAAAATACCGACAAACCACTGCAAGTGGACCGCGAGCGCGCCGCGCAATTGGTCGCCGCCGCCGAGACCATCGCCAGCCTGATCAAAAATCCGGCCGCGCTGAACCCGTTGGAAGTCCTGGCTTGGCCCGGCGTGTTGGTGGGCGACGCGACCGACCCGCAAGCCCTGAATGCCGAAGCCCTGGCGCTGTTCAACGAAGGCCTGAAAGAACTCAAGGCCGGCCGCGAGCGCGAAGGCGCGGAGCTGGCGCGGTTGATCAATGATCGCCTGACCTCCATTGAAGAAGACGTGGTGACCCTGCGTGAACTGGTCCCGCAGATGCTTGCCACCCAGCGCCAGAAAGTCCTCGACCGCTTTGCCGACATGAAGGCCGAGATGGACCCGCAGCGGCTGGAGCAGGAAATGGTCATGCTCGCGCAAAAGAGCGACGTCGCCGAAGAACTGGATCGCCTGAGCACTCACATCATTGAAGTTCGCCGGGTGCTCAAATCCGGTGGCGCTGCCGGTCGGCGCCTGGACTTCCTGATGCAGGAACTCAACCGCGAAGCGAACACACTGGGCTCCAAAGCCTTCGACCCGCGCAGCACCCAGGCGGCGGTCAACCTCAAAGTGTTGATCGAGCAGATGCGCGAACAAGTGCAGAATATTGAGTAAGGCAACCCTGACATGACCCACAGCACCGGCACCCTGTACATCATTTCCGCACCTTCGGGCGCGGGCAAGAGCAGCCTGGTCAAAGCCCTGACCGACGCTGATCAGGAGATCCGCGTCTCCGTCTCCCACACCACCCGCGCCATGCGCCCCGGTGAAGTGAACGGCGTGAACTATCACTTCGTCTCCCGCGAAGCGTTCGTGAAGATGGGCGAACACGGTGACTTCCTGGAGCGCGCTGAAGTGTTCGGCAATCTCTACGGCACCTCGCAAAGTCACTTGCAGCAGACCCTGGACGCAGGCCACGACCTGATCCTGGAAATCGACTGGCAAGGCGCCGAGCAAGTACGCAAGTTGATGCCTCAGGCCCGTTCGATCTTCATTCTGCCGCCGTCCCTTCAGGCCTTGCACCAGCGGCTGACCAATCGCGGCCAGGACAGCGACGAGATCATCGAAGGCCGGATGCGCGAAGCCGTCAGCGAAATGAGCCACTACGTCGACTACGATTACCTGATCATCAACGACGATTTCGCCCACGCACTGCGCGATTTGCAGGCGATTTTCCGTGCCAATCAGCTGCATCAGAAGCGTCAGCAGCAGCGTAACGGAAAACTTTTGGCCGAATTGCTGGGTTAAACAGCTCTTCCCAAAACCGCTGCAAGGGCTTTACATTGGCACTTGCAGCGCGTTGAAGGGCTTGGTCAAAAAATCAGCGCTTCCCTAATCGCTGGTGATTTTTTAAACTGTTGAGTCCGCTCGCCCAACCGGGCAGCGCGCATATTGCATTCGCTCCGAGGAATACCATGGCCCGCGTAACCGTTGAAGATTGCCTAAACCACGTGGAAAACCGCTTTGAGCTGGTCATGCTGTCTACCAAGCGTGCCCGTCAACTGGCCACCGGCGGCAAAGAGCCACTGGTTCAGTGGGAAAACGACAAGCCTACCGTTGTAGCCTTGCGTGAAATCGCTGAAGGCCTGATGAGCTACGAGTTCATCGCCAACGCTGAAATCGTCGAAGACGAACCGCTGTTCGCAGCGTTCGAGGACGAGTCCAACGAGGCAGTCTAAGCCATGCCTGGTCGACGTAGCACGGCGCGGGGTCACAGCGAACGGCAGGAATTATCATGCCGAGCATAGACGCCCTCGCCGATCGCTTATCGACCTACCTCGGCAAGGACCAGGTCAACCTGGTCCGCCGAGCGTACTTCTACGCCGAACAAGCCCACGATGGCCAGCGCCGCCGTAGTGGCGAGGCGTACGTCACGCACCCACTCGCGGTTGCGAATATTCTTGCCGACATGCACATGGACCATCAGAGCCTGATGGCTGCGATGCTGCATGACGTGATCGAAGACACCGGTATTGCCAAGGAAGCGCTGCAAGCGCAGTTCGGCGAAACCGTGGCCGAACTGGTCGACGGGGTCAGCAAACTGACCCAGATGAACTTCGAGACCAAAGCCGAAGCCCAGGCCGAAAACTTCCAGAAAATGGCCATGGCCATGGCCCGCGACATTCGCGTGATCCTGGTCAAACTGGCCGACCGCCTGCACAACATGCGGACCCTGGAAGTCCTGTCCGGCGAAAAACGCCGACGGATCGCCAAGGAAACCCTGGAAATCTATGCGCCCATCGCCAACCGGCTGGGCATGCACGCCATCCGCATAGAATTCGAAGACCTCGGCTTCAAGGCGATGCACCCGATGCGTTCCGCACGGATCAACCAGGCGGTCAAACGCGCCCGGGGCAATCGCAAGGAAATCGTCAACAAGATCGAAGAGTCCCTCAGTCACTGCCTGGCCATCGACGAAATCCAGGGCGAAGTCAGCGGTCGCCAGAAACACCTCTACGGCATCTACAAGAAAATGCGCGGCAAGCGTCGGGCCTTCAACGAGATCATGGACGTCTACGCGTTCCGGATCATCGTCGACAAGGTCGATACCTGCTACCGCGTGCTGGGTGCTGTGCATAACTTGTACAAACCGTTGCCGGGGCGCTTCAAGGATTACATCGCGATCCCCAAGGCCAACGGCTACCAGTCGCTGCACACCACACTGTTCGGCATGCACGGTGTACCGATCGAGATTCAGATCCGCACCCGTGAAATGGAAGAGATGGCCAACAACGGTATCGCCGCCCATTGGCTCTATAAATCCAGTGGCGATGAGCAGCCAAAAGGCACTCATGCCCGCGCCCGCCAGTGGGTCAAAGGCGTGCTGGAGATGCAGCAACGGGCCGGCAACTCGCTGGAATTCATCGAGAGCGTGAAGATCGACCTGTTCCCGGACGAGGTCTACGTGTTCACGCCCAAAGGCCGGATCATGGAGCTACCGAAAGGCTCCACGGCGGTCGATTTCGCTTACGCGGTGCACACCGACGTGGGCAACAGCTGCATTGCCTGCCGGATCAATCGTCGTCTCGCACCGCTGTCCGAACCGCTGCAAAGCGGCTCAACGGTCGAGATCGTCAGCGCCCCCGGGGCACGACCGAATCCGGCGTGGCTCAACTTCGTGGTCACCGGCAAGGCGCGGACTCACATCCGCCATGCGCTGAAACTGCAACGCCGCTCCGAATCCATCAGCCTCGGCGAACGCCTGCTGAACAAGGTTCTCAACGGCTTCGACAGCTCGCTGGAGAAAGTCGCAGCCGAGCGCGTCAAGGCGATGCTCACCGAGTACCGCCTGGAACTGATCGAAGACCTGCTCGAAGACATCGGCCTGGGCAATCGCATGGCTTATGTGGTCGCCCGCCGACTGCTTGGTGAAGGCGAACAGCTGCCGAGCGCGGAAGGCCCGCTGGCGATTCGCGGCACCGAAGGCCTGGTACTCAGTTACGCCAAGTGCTGTACGCCGATCCCGGGCGACCCGATTGTCGGCCACCTGTCCGCGGGCAAAGGCATGGTCGTGCACCTGGACAACTGCCGCAACATCAGCGAAATCCGCCACAACCCGGAAAAATGCATCCAGCTCTCGTGGGCCAAGGATGTCACCGGCGAATTCAATGTCGAGCTGCGCGTCGAACTGGAACACCAGCGCGGCCTGATCGCTCTGCTGGCCAGCAGCGTCAACGCGGCCGACGGCAATATCGAAAAAATCAGCATGGACGAACGCGATGGTCGCATCAGCGTGGTCCAACTGGTGGTCAGCGTGCACGACCGCGTGCACTTGGCCCGCGTGATCAAGAAACTGCGTGCCCTGACCGGGGTGATTCGCATCACTCGCATGCGTGCGTAAGCCACTCATTACAAGGAGTCATTCATGACCAAAACAGTTATCACCAGCGACAAGGCCCCGGCCGCCATCGGCACTTATTCCCAGGCGATCAAGGCCGGCAACACCGTTTACATGTCGGGTCAAATTCCTCTGGACCCAAAAACCATGGAACTGGTTGAAGGCTTCGAAGCCCAGACCGTCCAGGTGTTCGAGAACCTCAAAGCCGTGGCTGAAGCCGCTGGCGGTTCGTTCAAGGACATCGTCAAACTGAACATCTTCCTCACCGACCTGAGCCACTTCGCCAAGGTCAACGAGATCATGGGCAAGTACTTTGACCAGCCTTACCCTGCCCGCGCCGCCATCGGCGTAGCGGCCCTGCCAAAGGGTTCGCAGGTTGAGATGGATGCCATTCTGGTCATCGAGTAAATGCGTACGGCGCAGCCTTTAAAGGGCTGCGCTGACCGATCTTGTAAAGAAAGGGTTCTGAAAGGATTCCAAAATGCGCAAAGCGCTAGCTCTCTCGCTGGTCGCCCTACTCTTGGGCGGTTGTGCCAGCAACCCTGCCGACCGCGACATCAGCGGCACCTGGATCAATCAGGTGGCAATCAATGCTGCAGCCAAAGGCGGCCCCCTGCGCGAAGCGCTCCAGGCCTATGGTCCAAACCTGGAATGGGACGTCAACACCAAGGCTGGTCAGGCCCGCTACACCAATGGTTTTGAAAACGTCGACGGCAAGCTGCTGGGCGAAGCGTCCGGCGCCTGGAAAGTCGACTTTTATGGCAGCTCCGCCAGCGAGCTGAAGCGTGACGGCAAGCAACTGAGCCAGGTCGCCAGCGACAATGAGCCGGAGCAAGTCTTCGACCGCGCGCAGGTTACGGTGCCGGACGGCGCACCGGTGGGTGCCAGTTTCGAACGCGCACTGTATTCGGCCTACATGGGCGGCAGCTGGAAAGTCGTCAGCGGTCCCGGTGAAGGCAATACCGTGCAATTCCAGGCTGACGGCCAGGTTGCCGGCCTGCCGGGGGCGGATCGCTATGCCCTGTGTCTGGCGGGCGATTGCGCGTCGATGAGCGGCGGCAACGACAACATGTGGCTGCAACTCAACGGCCAGGGCAATACCTGGATCTTTGCGCGCAAGGGCAAAGAGCTGGAGATCTTCCAGACCATGAACACCGCTCAGGCGGACGAGATGCCACAGTTCACTCCGAGTGAGCGCAAATGGTTGCTCGAAAAGCAGTAACCCGGCCATAAGGCCAACGCATGATCAATGTGGGAGCGAGCTTGCTCCCACATTTGGTTTGTGGTGACAGGAAGTCAGCTGCGGCCTTCAAGGATCGCGGCGTAGCCTTCGCGATAGCTTGGGTACTTCGGCGTCCAGCCCAAGGCTTTCGCCCGAGCATTGCTGCATCGCTTACTGCCAGTGCGACGCACGCTCGCGTCTTCGGCCCATTCGGTCACGCCCAGATACTCACGCAACCAGCCCACCACTTCGGCCAACGGCGCAGGCGCATCGTCCACACCAATGTAGACGTCATCCAGCGCCACACCGCGACGATCCGCTTCAAGCAGGCACGCCATCAACCCCGCCGCGTCATCGGCGTGAATGCGATTGCCGTACAACGGTGGATCGACGGCCACGCGATAACCCCGACGCACCTGCGTCAACAACCGTTCGCGCCCCGGACCGTAAATGCCGGTCAAACGTACGATGCTGGCCGGGATGCCGCTATCGAGCGCCACTTGCTCCGCCTCTAGCATCAATCGACCCGAATAGCCTGTTGCAATGGTCGGCGAAGTCTCATCGATCCACTCGCCATCCTGCTGGCCATACACACTGCTGCTGGAAACAAACAGCAGGCGATCGGGCACCTGCCCGTAATCGTCCAGCCACTCCAGCACATGCTTCAAGCCCTGAACATAAGCGGCGCGATAACCGGCTTCATCGTGATCGGTGGCGGCCGCGCAATACACCAGGTAATCCACCGCACCGACTGGCCAGGTCGCTGGACAGTCTTCATTGAACAAGTCACCGGCAACGCCAATTACCCCCTTGGGCAGTCGTGAGACGTCACGCCTCAGGCCATGAACCTCCCACCCGCAAGCCAGCAATTGCGTAGCCAGACGACTACCAACATCACCACAGCCGGCGATCAAAACAGAAGGCGCGGACATCAGAAAACTCCCATCAGAAAGGCACAGACTAGCGCCGGCAAAGGACGAGCGGCTAGCAATGAAGGAAAAAAAGATACTCTATTACTTTTGTTAACAAGAATTACTTGCAATAATGCCTGCCACTTTTGTTCTCGGCCTCACGAGGCCTGGAAGAACATTTACCGTCTTTTTCTCTCAGGTCCGGCCAGCATGACACGCAATCAATTCCCCGCTTCGCCAACCAAACGACCTCGCGCCTGGAGCGCGGTGGCCGCCCTGCTGCTCAGCCTGATGCTGGCACCGACCGCCGCTTTCGCTGACGCACAAGCGCCAGCCGCTCCGGCAGCCACTGCTGCTCCAGCTCCTGCCGCTCATGTTACCCCGGCTGCGACCGACCCGGCCCAAGCCGTAGACACCACTGCCGAAGACGTTCCGGAAGTCCTCGAAGCCGACAACACCCTGGGCATGGCCCACGACCTGTCGCCGTGGGGCATGTACCAGAACGCCGACATCATCGTGAAAATCGTGATGATCGGTCTGGCTATCGCCTCGATCATCACCTGGACCATCTGGATCGCCAAGGGCTTCGAGCTGATGGGCGCCAAGCGTCGTCTGCGCACCGAAATCGTCCATTTGAAAAAAGCCACCACCCTTAAAGAAGCCAGTGTGACAGCCACCAAGCAAGGCACCCTCGCCAATTTGCTGGTGCATGACGCCCTGGAAGAGATGCGTTTGTCGGTCAATAGCCGCGAGAAAGAAGGCATCAAGGAACGCGTCGCCTTCCGCCTCGAGCGTCTGGTTGCAGCCTGCGGTCGCAACATGAGCAGCGGCACCGGCGTGCTCGCCACCATCGGTTCAACCGCGCCGTTCGTCGGCCTGTTCGGTACCGTGTGGGGCATCATGAACAGCTTCATCGGCATCGCCAAAACCCAGACCACCAACCTCGCCGTCGTGGCTCCCGGCATCGCCGAAGCCCTGCTGGCAACCGCGTTGGGTCTGGTTGCAGCGATTCCGGCCGTAGTGATCTACAACGTATTTGCCCGCTCCATTGCCGGTTACAAGGCGCAAGTATCCGATGCCTCGGCTGAAGTCCTGCTGCTGGTCAGCCGTGACCTCGATCACCTGCCGACCACCGAACGCTCCGCGCAACCGCACATGGTCAAAGTAGGGTAATCAGCCATGGGCTTGCATTTGAAAGAAGGCGCAGACGACGATCTGGCCGAGAACCACGAAATCAACGTCACACCGTTCATTGACGTGATGCTGGTGCTGTTGATCATCTTCATGGTGGCAGCCCCGCTCGCCACCGTGGACATCAAGGTCGACCTGCCGGCCTCCAGCGCCAAACCGACGCCACGGCCGGAGAAACCGGTGTTCCTCAGCGTCAAGGCTGACCAACGCCTGTTCCTCGGCGAAGACGAAGTGAAAGCCGAAGCACTCGGCGCCACCCTCGACGCCAGGACCAAAGGCAAGAAAGACACGACGATCTTCTTCCAGGCCGATAAAGGCGTGGATTACGGCGACCTGATGAGCGTGATGGACAACCTGCGCTCTGCCGGTTACCTGAAGGTGGGTCTGGTCGGACTCGAGACGGCAGCCAAGAAATGATCACGACGCGCCAAAAGCTGACGCGTTACAGCGGGAGCCTGGCCGTGGTGCTGGGTGTCCATGCGCTGGCCATTGCGCTGGCGCTGAACTGGACGTCGCGCCCACCGATCGAGCTGCCGCCGCAGGCGATGATGGTCGAATTGGCGCCGGTTCCGGCACCGCCACCGCCGGCACCGCCGAAGGTCATAACGCCGCCACAGCCACCCGCCCCGGTGGAAGAACTGCCGATACCGAAGCTGGCTGAAGTGCCGAAGGCCGAGATCGCCGTGCCGAAACCGGTCAAACCCAAGCCAAAGCCTCAACCGCCCAAGCCTGTGGAGAAAAAGCCGGAACCGCCTAAAGAGAAGCCGTCCGAGGAAAAACCGAGCGACGCGCAACCGACTCGGGCGCCAACGGAGAAATCCGCTCAGCCGGCACCAGGCCCATCACCGGCGCAGCAAGCGGCCAAGGCCAGTTGGCAAGGCACCCTGCTCGCTCACTTGGCCAAGTACAAGAAATACCCGGCCAGTGCACAGGCGCGGGGCAAGGAAGGCATGAACCGTCTGCGCTTCGTGGTGGATGCCGAAGGCAACGTGTTGTCGTTCGAACTGGTGGGCGGTTCTGGTACTGCCGATCTGGACCGGGCCACCCTGGAAATGATCCGCCGCGCCCAACCGCTGCCAAAGCCACCGGCCGACATGTTGACCAACGGCGCCATCGAAATCGTTGCACCGTTTGTTTACTCGCTGGAAAAACGCCGGCGCTAAACCGCCGCAGATCCCCATGTGGGAGCGGGCTTGCTCGCGAAGAGGCCAGAATATTCAGCATCTATGTTGACTGACACACCGCTTTCGCGAGCAAGCCCGCTCCCACAGGAATATGTATCAACCATAAAAGGCACCCGAAAGGTGCCTTTTGCATATCCGCCAGCGGCAAACCTGCTTTGCCCTGTGTCACTCAACGCACTCAGTCTGATAACGTGCGTCTATCGATTGCAGCCGGTATGCTTGGCTCGCAACTTCATGGACGCTTGCTATGACTCTTACAGAATTACGCTACATCGTTACCCTCGCCCAAGAGCAGCACTTCGGCCACGCGGCCGAGCGTTGCCACGTCAGTCAGCCGACCCTGTCGGTGGGCGTGAAAAAGCTTGAAGACGAACTCGGTGTGCTGATTTTCGAGCGCAGCAAGAGTGCCGTGCGCCTGACCCCGGTCGGCGAAGGCATTGTCGCCCAGGCGCAGAAAGTGCTGGAACAGGCCCAAGGCATCCGCGAACTGGCCCAGGCCGGCAAGAACCAGCTGACCGCCCCGCTGAAAGTCGGCGCCATCTACACCGTCGGCCCGTACCTGTTTCCGCACCTGATTCCACAACTGCACCGGGTCGCCCCGCAGATGCCGTTGTACATCGAAGAAAACTTCACCCACGTGCTGCGCGACAAACTGCGCAACGGCGAGCTCGACGCGATCATCATCGCCCTGCCGTTCAACGAAGCCGACGTGCTGACCCTCCAGCTCTACGACGAGCCGTTCTACGTCCTGATGCCGGCCCAGCACCCGTGGACCCAAAAAGAATCCATCGACGCCGCCCTGCTCAACGACAAGAGCCTGCTGCTGCTCGGTGAAGGCCACTGCTTCCGCGATCAAGTGCTGGAAGCCTGCCCGACCCTGGCCAAAGGCAACGACGGCGCCAAGCACACCACGGTGGAATCCAGCTCCCTGGAAACCATCCGCCACATGGTTGCGTCCGGCCTCGGCATCTCGATCCTGCCGCTGTCGGCAGTCGACAGCCATCACTACGCCCCCGGCGTGATCGAAGTGCGTCCACTGACGCCTCCGGTGCCGTTCCGCACCGTGGCCATCGCCTGGCGCGCGAGCTTCCCGCGGCCGAAGGCGATTGAAATCCTTGCTGACTCCATTCGCCTGTGCTCGGTGGCCAAGCCGCAAGCACCGGTGGTTGCGGCCTAAGTCGCTGCCATGACCGAGTTGTCGCAAGTGTCGGTGACGGCACTCAAGGGTGTCGGCGAAGCCATGGCCGAGAAGTTGGCCAAGGTCGGCCTGGAGAATCTCCAGGACGTGCTGTTCCACTTGCCGCTGCGCTATCAGGACCGCACGCGCGTGGTCCCGATCGGCCATTTGCGACCGGGCCAGGACGCCGTGATCGAAGGCACCGTCAGCGGCGCCGATGTGGTCATGGGCCGCCGCCGCAGCCTGGTGGTGCGCCTGCAGGACGGCACCGGCGGGCTCAGCCTGCGTTTCTACCATTTCAGCAACGCCCAGAAAGAAGGCCTCAAACGCGGCACGCGCATTCGCTGCTACGGCGAAGCACGGCCCGGTGCGTCGGGGCTGGAGATCTATCACCCGGAATACCGCGCCATCACCGGCGACGAGCCGCCGCCGGTGGACGAAACCCTGACGCCGGTTTACCCGCTCACCGAAGGCCTGACTCAACAGCGCTTGCGCCAACTGTGCATGCAAACACTGACGATGCTCGGCCCCACCAGCCTGCCCGACTGGCTGCCGAATGAACTGGCGCGGGACTATCAACTGGCGCCGCTGGCCGATGCGATCCGCTACCTGCACCACCCGCCGGCCGATGCCGACGTCGACGAACTCGCCCTCGGTCATCACTGGGCGCAGCACCGTCTGGCCTTCGAAGAACTGCTGACCCATCAACTGTCCCAGCAGCGTCTGCGCGAGAGCATGCGCTCCCTGCGCGCGCCAGCGATGCCGAAAGCCAGCAAGCTACCGGCCCAGTATCTGGCCAACCTCGGTTTCAATCCGACCGGTGCTCAGCAACGGGTCGGCAACGAAATCGCCTACGACCTCAGTCAGCACGAGCCCATGTTGCGGCTGATTCAGGGCGACGTCGGCGCGGGTAAAACCGTGGTCGCTGCCCTCGCCGCACTGCAAGCGCTGGAGGCCGGATATCAAGTGGCGCTGATGGCGCCCACCGAGATTCTCGCCGAGCAGCATTTCATCACCTTCAAGCGCTGGCTCGAACCGCTGGGCATCGAAGTCGCGTGGCTGGCCGGCAAGCTCAAAGGCAAGAACCGCGTGGCCGCACTGGAGCAGATCGCCAACGGCACACCGATGGTGGTCGGCACCCACGCGCTATTCCAGGACGAAGTGCAGTTCAAAAACCTCGCGCTGGCGATCATCGACGAACAACACCGCTTCGGCGTGCAGCAACGGCTGGCGTTGCGGCAGAAAGGTGTTGGCGGGCGGATGTGTCCGCATCAGCTGATCATGACCGCCACACCGATTCCCCGGACGCTGGCCATGAGCGCCTACGCCGACCTCGACACCTCGATCCTCGACGAACTACCGCCCGGCCGAACCCCGGTGAACACCGTGCTGATCACCGACACCCGGCGTGTCGAAGTCATCGAGCGGGTACGCGGCGCCTGTGCTGAAGGCCGTCAGGCCTATTGGGTGTGCACGCTGATCGAAGAGTCGGAAGAGCTGACTTGCCAGGCCGCCGAAACCACCTACGAAGACCTCACCGCCGCCCTCGGCGAGCTGAAGGTCGGGCTGATCCACGGCCGCATGAAGCCCGTCGAGAAAGCCGCGGTCATGGCCGAATTCAAGGCCGGCAACCTGCAACTGCTGGTCGCCACCACGGTGATTGAAGTCGGCGTCGACGTGCCCAACGCCAGCCTGATGATCATCGAAAACCCCGAACGCCTTGGCCTTGCGCAGCTGCACCAATTGCGCGGTCGCGTCGGTCGAGGCAGCGCCGCCAGCCATTGCGTGCTGCTCTACCATCCACCGCTGTCACAGATCGGTCGTCAGCGCCTGGGCATCATGCGCGAAACCAACGACGGGTTTGTCATCGCCGAAAAAGACCTCGAACTGCGCGGTCCCGGCGAAATGCTCGGTACGCGTCAAACCGGCCTGCTGCAATTCAAGGTCGCTGACCTGATGCGCGACGCCGATCTGCTGCCCTCCGTGCGCGACGCCGCCCAGGCGCTGCTGGAGCGCTGGCCGGATCACGTCAGCCCGCTGCTCGACCGCTGGTTACGTCATGGGCAGCAATACGGCCAAGTGTGAGCACCGTCGCAGTTTCTGAACCACCGTCCTGAGCAAGCTGGTTATACTCCTGCCATTGTTTTAAAACGGATACAGACCATGACCGAAGTTGCCCTCGCACCCGCCTCCCCGCACGCTCCGTCGGTTATTCGGCTGATGCTGGGCAAATTGGGTATCGCCTACGAAGAAGTCCTCGACCATCACGGCCTGAACGCCGCACGCAAAGTGCAGGCTGTTCTGCTTGATGACGCCGTGGGCACGCTCATGGTGCTGTTCCCGCAGAGCCAATTGCTGGACCTCAATCGCCTCGCCGAACTGACCGGCCGCCGCCTCACCGCCGTGTCCACCGAACGCCTGGTAAAAATGCTCGGCAAACACAACCTGAGCCTGCTGCCCGGCATGCCGGCGCTCACCAGCTCACCGTGCCTGTATGAAGAAAGCCTGCTGCGCGAGCCGAAGTTGCTGATCAACTCGGGCGAGCCGGGCGTGTTGCTGGAGATCACCAGCGAAGACTTCAAGACCATGCTGACCAAGGCCAGCGCCGCCAACTTTGGCGAAGCGCTGATCAGCATTCGCCCGAACCTCGACCGCCCTCACGATGACCGCGAGGAAATCACCCAGGCCGTTCAAGCGTTCACCGCACGACGCATCCAGCAACGCCTGGAAGAGACCATCGAGATTCCGCCGCTGGCCGAGACCGCGCAGAAGATCATCAAACTGCGCGTCGATCCCAACGCCACCATCGACGACATCACCGGCGTCGTCGAAACCGACCCGGCCCTGGCCGCACAAGTCGTGAGCTGGGCAGCGTCGCCGTACTACGCCTCACCTGGCAAGATTCGCTCAGTAGAAGACGCCATCGTGCGGGTGCTGGGCTTCGACCTGGTGATCAACCTGGCGCTGGGCCTGGCCCTGGGCAAAACCCTGAGCCTGCCAAAAGACCATCCGCAACACACCACGCCGTACTGGCAGCAATCGATCTACACCGCCGCCGTCATCGAAGGCCTGACCCGCGCCATGCCGCGCGCCCAGCGCCCGGAAGCCGGCCTGACCTACCTCGCCGGCCTGCTGCACAACTTCGGCTACTTGCTACTGGCCCACGTCTTCCCGCCGCACTTCTCGCTGATCTGCCGCCACCTGGAGGTCAACCCGCACCTGTGCCACAGCTACGTCGAGCAACACCTGCTGGGCATCAGCCGTGAACAGATCGGCTCGTGGCTGATGCGCTACTGGGACATGCCCGAAGAACTGGCTACGGCGCTGCGCTTCCAGCACGACCCGGGCTACGACGGCGATTACGCCGAGTACCCAAACCTCGTGTGCCTGGCTGTGCGCTTGCTGCGTAGCCGTGGCATCGGCTCCGGCCCGGATGAAGACATCCCGGATGCCTTGCTGGAACGCGTCGGCCTGACTCGCGACAAAGCCAACGACGTCGTCAGCAAAGTCCTCGAAGCTGAAGTGCTGCTGCGCGAACTGGCTTCGCAATTCACCCAGGCCTAAAACCTATCGAGGGCAAGCTCACTCCCACAGAGGTCGCCTAATTCCTGTGGGAGCGAGCCTGCTCGCGAAGAATCCACCCCGGTCTACCTGAATCACCACACCCCCTGTGGTGAGGGGATTTATCCCCGTTCGGCTGCGCAGCAGTCGCATACCCATTCAAAGAGGTGTGCCAGATAAAACCGGGATCTCAGGTTTCAGGCCCGCTTCGCAGCCCAACGGGGATAAATCCCCTCGCCACAAAAAGCCCCTTCATAAACCGGACACAACTCTCAAGCCTTAGCCTTCGCCTTCCTAGGCTTCAAATACTTGGTCAACCCCTGGAACCAGATCACCAGCGCCGGGTTGCCCCTGATCTGAATCGACTTGTCCTGAATCCCCGTCATAAACGCCAACTGCTTGTTCTTCGCCTGCATTGTGGCAAAGCCATATGCCGCGTCTTTAAAGGCAATCGCAAACGCAGGCTCGGCATACACGCCGGACTTGCTGGTGATGCGCTGATCCTTAACAAAGAAATGCCGCGCCACTTTCCCGTCCAGGGTCTGTAGCTGAAACACCAACTCCTTGTCACCCAACTGCTGCTGAAACGCAGGATTAGTCCGACTGGCCTTACCCATCAACAAACCCAGCATCCACAGAAGAAAACGAAATTTCATGCGCACAGCCTCAAAAGGAAAATGAACGGCCGGCGCAGTGTAACGGCTTCATGCAAGAACGCCACTGTCTGGTTACGTTAGAAGAAGATGCTGGCCTTTTTGACGCTGATGACTACCAAGTCATTGACGAAACCAACTGTTTAAAAGCGAGGATATTTTGATCTTTCTACGCTCAAGTCCATCGGATATTTCCTTCAACACGCGGTGCTGTTCGTGAACTAGGCAGCCTTAGGTTTCACCGATAGTCTTTGTTCGTTACCGCAAAAACGGTGACACGGACGTGCAAGTCCGGTACATATCGCCGCACAATCGCCAATCCGAACATCGAGCGTTTTCATGCTCGCTGTAAATGATTTATGGCGGCTGTGCGTGGGAGGTCCCTTTGGGGTCTGCCGGGGTCCGATATGCCCGGTCTTGCACACCTGCGCACGGCTGCCACCCTTATTCGAATGCAAGCGAAGAGGACACAGCCACATCCAAAACACATATCGGGACATACCAATGATCAAGCCAACACCCAATCCTCCAGAACACGAAGACACATCCCCCTACGAATCCTTCGATTCCAAAAAGCTCCACGAAGCCGCCGAACGCGCGCTCGATCTTCACCTAGGCACACCTCCTGATAAAAAATCCACACGTCGCAATGGCGATCTCTTCATCGTCGCTCCCGACCTCCACACCGAAACCATCCTGGCCAACGCCTCAGAAGACCTGCTGTCCATCAGCGCCATCGCCGCCGACCTGGCCGACAGCGTAGAAGGCTCACGCCGCTCCGTCGCACTGGCACTCAGCAGAATGGCGGTCGGTGTGCATCTGTTAGTGGAGCGAGCGCTGGACCATATTGATTCGCCGGATCCGGCGGAGCATCGGGTGAAGGCGTAGCAACTTCGCGAATAGAGAGCGGGGGGCTTCGCGCCCCCCCTTCTTGCTGAACCAAAGTCACACCGAGCCTCAATACGATCGCCCGGCTTAACGTCCCCTTCTTCAACGTTTATATCTGCACAGCGAAATTCACAGGCAGTGACTGGCCTTTATGTCTGAGCCTTGCGAAACCAAGCGCTTCACGCCATCGCTACCCTGCGGGTGGCCTTTATCAGCGGACAACTGATAACAGGCCAGCGCCCGGGACAGATCCTTCGTTCCCAACTGGCCACTTTCAAAAGAAGAACCCAGATAGCTCATCGCATCTGTGGAGCCCATGGAAACCGCGCGAATAACTTCCCTTTCTGCCTTCTCGGGGTGCAGGCAAGGGCCGTTATAATCGGTGGAATTACCGTTACAAAAATACGTGGCATAACCCAACGCGCCGTTCGGTAGCGTCGAGGCCGCTTTGAACAATGTCTCAAGCTTGCTGGTTTCCAACTGAGGTGCCATCTGCGAAAGACTCAAGCGTGCCGCCGACAGACTCGCCTGTGGATCACCCGACTCTGCAGCACATACATAGTTTTCCAGGGACGCTTCAATCAACTCTTTAGTCAGACGGTATTGCTCAAGAAACCCTAACCCACCCAAACCCTCAGCACGTTGATAACAGAGGTTCTCGGCGCGGCTCATTCCGGGTCTACCGGGTGCGACAAGCTCCTTCTCGCTGATTGACCAATCCTCAATCCCCACAAGCGCCCAGCACGCCTTTTTAGCAAAGTTAAAAATCTTGATGTTGCTGTTACCGGCCCGTTTATCCACAACGTTCATGTGAGTGTCGTCGACCGTTTCGATCTCAACCCCTTCAGTCTTGCCTTCCGTCGCAGCCATCAACGGAAACGCCAAACTCGAGCCTGTCTCAGCAGTAATTTGAGGTTCAAATCGACCAGGGTCCGAGGTCCGCTTCAACACCAGTATTTTTACCGCCGGTGCGGTTAGGCGCTTCTGGGACTCGGCATTGGCGGAAAACGCTGGCAGAAACTGCGCGAAGTCCGAGGATGGACATGAAGCACTTCCCCCGCCCCCACTGCCTGAACGGCCCACAGTCTCAGGCGCGATCCCGTCCAAATAAGCCGAACGCTCCCGACTCATTTTTGCAATGCAATTGTTCACAACCGCCACATGAGCAGGCTTGGCTGCCTCAATCTCGAACGCCTCTACGGTGCAATTCGTATCCCGTAATTTGATCCATGCACGCTGGGATTCCTTTACCCGCGTCGAATACTCCACCCCTAATTTCGGGTCAACTGTATATTGAGATTCAAGCCTTGCCATCAGTTGATGATAGCTCGTATTCAACTGAGAATCGGCGGAATTCTTTGCAGCCTCGGAACACGGAACAACCTGCGAGCTAGAGCTGATTTCACTGCAGTCGTCTTGGGCGAACGCGGCCGAAACCGGCAGTAGCGAGAACGCGATTAGCACGCGGGTTAACCCTAAAACAAAGCATTTCACTGTCTTCAATCCTTGATTATAGAACATACCTATTTTTAAATTTATTTCAGCTACTTTGATGGCGGAGCAACCGCGATTTGCCTGGCACGATCAAGGGTCACACGAATCAAGCAACTAGCAGATTGCTCACCATATATAGACTTTACGCACTCGAGATCCCGAAGCTTCATCCAAGCTCGTTGAACCTCACGAAACGCGTTTCTTTTTTCGTCACTTAAACGATTTGCCTTATCATGGTAAGCCGAATTAAGCAGCGCATCCGCATCCGCCAAAACCAACTGATAAATATCGCTCTCTCGCACTATTTTGACTTGAGGTAAACTCTGAGATAGATCCGCATCCCAGTTATTCAATCCATTATTGTCATCAACTCTTAGCTTGACCGTTTTATTATCAAACCACCCATATTGATTTTTTGCCTGCTCCGACTTGTAAAACAACTCAATATAAATTGGGTCGCTTCCCCGTTGCGGATCATTTAGCAGAGTCTGCTTTAAAACACTGACATTTCCATTCCCCTCATCTAGTTCGAAAGAAAAGCAAGGGGTTGGCCCAGGCTGTGCGGCTGACTTGCTACCACGCATACAGTCCGCTCGAGTAGAGCCGCTCGGCTCATCACTTCCCGTTTCTACATCTTGAATTCTAATTAGCAGTCTCAAGTTAGGGGCCGCAGAATAGTCGGCTTGTAATATCTTCGCGGAATAGAACGGTTCTGCTTGAACGGTAGCGACGCCAAATACAAAAAATGCGGAGCATGCCAAGAAAATTATATTTTTAACCACAGGACTTAATTCCATTTAGTTTAAAAAATTTGGACATGTCTATTTATCGAAAGCCAAACCTACTTTACAAATAAATCCGTCTCCTTTTTGCTGCGGGTGATCCTGGAAAGGATCTTTTTCAGACTTGACCTCTCGTTTTCATAAAAGGTGTTGCACTGAGAAACAACGACAAAGCCCTTCGTGGTTTCTGCTTGAAGCGTGTTGCAGATTAATCCGAACCCTTCAACACCGCCCGGGCCAGGATAAATGACGTTTTTCATGTCCAGCAGCTTCCAGCCTTGCTGCTTCATTGACGCTTTGGCTGTCGCCGCAGCGTCCGAAAACTCCATAATTGATTCAGCATCAGGTAGATCGATCAGCTTGTTGTAGCGCTTTGTATTGTCGATTCCGACAACCGCAAAAATGTCCTGCAGATTTTTCCCAGTGACAATGACGGTGGGAAGATTATCGAAGTTTTTGGCGTAGTCCGGTTGGTTAAGGGGCACAAGCTTTAGTATGTTAATGCCCCCTTCCTGAACGCAGCTTGCAACCTTCAGTTCCGTTTGAGGCACGTCGAACGGGCAAGGTTGATCTTCAGCGAACGCATCCGCGCCCTCCAGGAACAGGCTCAGCACAACAGCGCCCATCAGAGCCGCCTTGAAGCCGTATCTTTTTAAAATACAATCCATGTCGCTCACTCAAAAAACTGCCACCCTCATAAATAAATCAGTCCTCTTTTCGTTGAAATAGGAACCGCTATTCCTTTGGCAAAAAGGGGCAGACCACTTAAAGCCCTACAAACAAATCCACCCCTTCCTTAAAATTATTTACGCGAGGGCTTGGTGATGCATAAAGTAGGCACATTACCTTTATAGTACATGCTACGCAGAACTTTCTTTTCCTTATTCACCTTAAGGTTGAGAAACTCATCACCGCAAGCAGACTTCAACTCTTTAAAAGATGAATCTTTTGGAGTATAAACAAAAATTCGATGAATAGAATACGTACCCATTCCATCATCGATATACCAAACTGAAAAATCCTGAAAGCCGTCAAAGTTATAATCCCCCACCTCAACATGCATAACTTTTTCTGTCTGAAACGATATCACCCTATCCTTGGAACCCTTCTTTGTTTGCACCGTAACAGTTAAGTCCGTCTTGTCAGGCACAAGCGTTACCGCCACTCGCTTTTCTGGCTCAAACTGTATAGGCTCAGCAAACGCCACAGCACTCCAAAACGCAAAAACAAGTACCGCATAAAAACTTTTGCTTCTCATATTCATCACTCCGCGGATAACAAATTTGCTCGAACAGTAGCTTTATCTGTTGCTGTAATATTTACTTGAGATCCAACCTCAGTACTATCCGTGAGTTTGCGGAGCATAAAAGCTGTATACGCCTGCCTCTCGTAGTACCCATTGCCGCCACCATTAACCAACCGATTCACAAATCCAGTGTTATCTGCCGAGTACGCTCTGTCGGAGATTCGATTTATATTAATTCCTAGAGAGAATGGCCTGAACACCCAATAAAAACCTCCAGAGTCACAAGCTTCATAAATGTTCTCGCCTATTAGATCCGGATCATATCTCGGAGCCCACCTAGAAAGGGTACCCCCCTCTGACGGGTTCTGATTGTAATGTGTGGAAGTTGCAGTTAACCGCGGGTGGATACCTTGACGACGTTCTGCATATGCACCTGCATGATTTGCCAACCCACGAAACTCCCCATAGGACTTATAGTTTCCAGCCCATGTTAACTGCATGATCCCTCGACCATAAAAAATGGTATAAAACTCGGTCGCCGGATTATTCGCGTTGTACTCTCCAAACCCCCACTCATGCATCAAACGTCTCGCCCCAGCGAGATTTCTCCACTGAGCTGTTTCAAGCAGTACTTGAGCTAAAAATATTGCTAGCCTTTTTTTATCTCCACCAAGATATTTTCTTATTGTTTTATTCAGCTCTACCCTATGTGCTGAAACCCTAGTTCGCGCAGTAGCTTTTGTAACTGTATAAATTGCATTGTTATCCGTATATGCAATTCTTGGATTTCCAGTTATATGATAAAACATGTGCTTAGGGAACGTACTAACTATCTCTTCCAAGCTCAGCCAACCACATTTTCTAAAAACAGAAATAAACTCTTTAGGAGAAAAGTGCCAATGTTCAGAATCAATCCCGGTCAAGCTTGCATCTTCCCAAAACGCCAAAGCTTCATAGTGCGCTCTTAACCTCTGGAAGTTATCAGCACCCATTATAGGAGCGTCACCATCGCGTAGCCAGTTGAAGCGAGTTTCAAATGCTCCTCTTATCCATTCGCTAGGAAATTTACAAACCAACCGTTTCAATTTTTCCTGACTCTCAGGGCGTGCAACGACAGCATTACATTCATTACGCTGCTCTGCTTTACTCGGTACTCCCGGCAGCCCCAAAAGGTTAATTATAAACTGGGACTGGCACCGCCCATCACCATTAGTATCATCCTCTACTAGTTTCCAACCCAGCCAATGTGGAAAATCGGAGTCACTATAAACGGTGACAGTCGTACTGTTGAGATTTACCCACCCAACTCCCCCTGCGTATGCAACCTGCCGCCAATGCGCGGCATCCGCGGGTTGAAGTTGAGCAGGCCCCAAAATCCTGCCAAATTTTAGAAGCTCATAACCTGCGCTTGGACTCTGCGGGTATAGATTGCATGCAGTATTATATAACTCGTACTCGTAGTCTTGCGCTTCATCCCGTGTACCTAGTTGCACACCTAACTCGTCAAACGTCGTCAGCGTGCATTGTCCTCGATTAAGACTCATCCGGACAAAGTAAGCGGCTTCCGGACGATGCACAATTGCTGACGCATTATCTGGACTTCTTGGGTTTTCCGGCCTACCTGCGTAAAAAACAACTTCCGGAGGCACATAAAAGTGCGTATCCCCCCAGCAGCTATCTGTCCTTCCATCGCTTACGGTGCTAGTAGCTCCAGAACTTCTTCCTATCAGCTTAGAAACTTGATCTTGACTACAAATAATTTCTAAATGTATTTTGTTCGAGACGCCATAGACACTTCCGGCCCGGCCCAATACGTCTTTCCGACTAACATGCTGCCCTACGTGAACGCCCGCTAGCGTGATGGTAGAGAGGTGCATGTAAATTGAATAAAAAACCACATTAGCTTCGGCATTTTCACCAATTTCCGTCTCGTGCTTTATCACCAAGCAACCATTATCGGTCCATCCACCACCGTAGTTCTGCGCATGCGTCAAGACATTATTTGGCTCAGATGCAGGGCGGAAATAAGCGACTTCTCCGTCAGCAATTGCACGTACGGGCAAATGGACGTTCGCACTAACGGGTGCAGTGAGATGAACTCCACCATGCCACCCCATATCATGACTGATTGGAAATGCACCGTTTCCAGGCTCTCCGCAGACCATAGCGCGATTAAGAAAATTCTCATCACTTTCATTGGCGACCGGCGCGGGAATAAAAGGAGGGCTAATTAACATTGATATGATCCATTTATATTCAATTTCAGATCCATAGAAACCAACTTCACAGGGAGAATGGGTAATCCACTTCTGGTTTCGTTTCTTGCTTCGCATTCCCCAACGCCTGATCCATCAAACTCCCCGCCTTATCCTTATCCGCAGCCCCCGGCAGCACCGGCGGTTTAATCCCAATCCCCGTCCCACTTCCAGCAGACCCACCGGCATTAATTTTCACCACCGGCCCAACAACCGTAATCCCGCCAGCGTCGAGTTTGATAAAGCTCCCACCCGCCTTCACGGTGAGCTCCATCCCCGCCTCAATCACAATCTTGTCCCCAGCCTTCAGATGAATCTCTTTCCCAACGCTAGTCAGCTGCGCAGTCCCCAACTTCACATGCTGGTTCTGCCCAATCGTCAGGTGGTCATCCATCCGCGCTTCAGTCTTGCGATCCGCAATCGTGGTCCGATGTTCCTCAGCCTTCAGCTCGGTGTAGGTGTTCTTCACAACCGTGTCGTGGCGTTCGTTACCCACGCGAATCTTCTGATCATGCTCAATGTTTTCATCCCAATCCCGCTGGGCATGGATGAAAATCTGCTCCGCGCCTTTCTTGTCTTCAATCCGCAGTTCATTAAACCCGCCGCCACCCGGTGAGCTGAGGGTTTTGAACACGGTGCGAGTCTTGTTCGCCGGCAATTCGTACGGAACCTGGTTTTCCTTGTGGTACAGGCAACCGGTCACCAGCGGCTGATCGGGGTCCCCTTCAAGGAAGGTAACCAGCACTTCCATCCCGATACGCGGAATGACGATGGCGCCATAACGATCGCCGGCCCAGCTCGATGAGACGCGCATCCAGCAGCTGGTTTTGTCATCAGCCAACCCTTCGCGGTCCCAGTGGAATTGCACCTTGATCCGGCCATATTGATCGCAGTGAATTTCTTCACCTTTGGGGCCGGTGACCATAGCGGTCTGGCTGCCGAGTACACGCGGCTTCGGATGCTCCAGCGCCGGGCGATAGAACACGTCCCACGGGGTGGCGAGGAAGCGGTTGCGGTAGCCCTGGTGGAAGTCGTCTTTGTCGTCGGTGGTGTCGCTGGTCACCGACTCTTCGAGGACTTGCGGTTGTTTGCCTTCGTGGAAGATTTCGGTGAGCAGCCACAGGTCGTTCCACTCGGTGCGCGGGTGGTCGGACATTTCCAGGAAGTGGCCGCTGATCAGGCGGGTTTGATCGCCGTGGCCTTCGGCCTGGCGGTAGTCGGCGCGGTGGCGTTCTAGGGCGCGTTGGCTGAGGAATTTGCCGCGCGCGCGGTCGATGAAGCGGCCGGGGTAGTCGTAGTCTTCGAGGTCCGGCGCGTCGCTTTGCGCCTCGGGTTTGTAGGCGGACTCGAGTTGCAGGCGTGGTTTTTCGAAGTCGTAGTCGCGGCGGGTGACGCGGCCGGTGCGGGTTTCCAGGCGTAGTTTGAAACCTTTGATCACCGGTTCGTCGGCGACCATGCCGCTGCCTTGGACGTAGGCGGTGGGCTGGCCGAGTTTCGGGAACACGGTCTGGTCGTCGCCGAACACCAACAGATGACCTTTGGAGCTGTGCTGGAAGTGGTAGTGGATGCCTTCTTCTTCGCACAGGCGCTGGACGAAGTGCAGGTCGGTTTCGTCGTATTGCACGCAGTAGTCGCGGTCCGGGCAGGGCTGGCTCAGTTGGAAGCTGTAGGCGTTGCCCTTGATGCCGTGTTCGTCGAGGATCAGCGCGATGATTTTCGGCGCCGACATCTGCTGGTAAATACGTTGGTTGGTGCGGTGATGCAGGTATTGCAGGTGCGGCACCAGGGAGATTTTGTAGCGGGTCAGGCGTTTGCCGGCGTCACCTTGGGCGACACGGTAGATCTGGCCGTGGATGCCACTACCCTGCGGATCGAACGCCAGAAATGCCTGCTTGTGCAGGAGCTTTTCGAGGTCGAGGTCGGGGTTTTCGCTGACCAGTTCCAGGTCGAAGCGATACGGCTGGCTGATGCCTTCGGTGCCGGTGAACGACAGCACCTGCAGGTCACCGACGTAATCTTCGACGGTCAGGCTGAAATGCGTTTCGTTGGAAGGGTTAAACATTGTTTGCTCCCTGTTCGGTAGTCATCCGTTACGCCCGACGTCGCAGACGTTGCAGCCAAGTCGATGTGGCGCCCATAGCGTCACGCAGTTGGGCGGCAGTGATCGTTCGATCTGCCGCATTGAATGCCAGCGCCGTTCGCAGGGCTGGCCAGCAGTGTTTCGGGAGATTCCTGGGGGCGTGCAGCTCGCGTTCGAGGTGGCCGTCGCGGGCTTCGGTCGAGGGCAAGCGGCGGAACGGGTGTTTGCCGCCCGCCAATTCGTAGAGTACGCAGGCCACGCCGTAGACATCCGCGCTGGCCGACAGCGGTTGGCCTTCGAGCAGTTCGGGGGCGGCGTAGCCGGGGGTCCAGGCGTTGAAGCGGTTGCGGCTCAGGTGTGGCAGGCCGGGCAAGATGCCCTCCTCGGCCTGGCCCAGACCGAAGTCGAACAGGCGCACGCCTTCTTCGCTGAGCATGACGTTGCTCGGTTTCATGTCACCGTGCAGCACGCCGCGAGCGTGGGCGAAGGCCAGCGCGTCGAGCAGCGGCAGCGCGATGTCGCGCAGTTCTTTCCACGGCAGGCCCAGCGGCCGCTCGCAGAGTAATTTGTCCAGGGTCAGCCCACGCATGAGTTCCATGGTGATGAAGGCGCGCTGGCAGTCGGTGTCCACTTCAAAGCTGTGCAAACGCAGCACGTTGTTGTGGCGCAGGCGTCGGGTCAGGGCGAACTCGCTGTAGAGCAAGGCACTGGCGTCCGGCGATTCGGCAAATTCTTCGCTGAGGATTTTCAGCGCGATGTAAGGGTCGGGGTCGCCGAACTGCTCGCTCAGCAGATCCCGTGCGCGGTAAACCGCGCCCATGCCGCCGGCACCGAGCAGGCGCTCGATGCGGTAACGGCCTGCGAGTACGTCCGGCATTTCGCCGACGCTGGCCTTGGTCGGCGCCAGCGCGGGTTCAGCCTTGTGTGATTTGGCGAACGCAAAGTAAGTCAGGTTATTGGCTTCCTCGTCAGTCACCAGCAGGTCGTCGAGCGACGGCATGAGTTGAGTCATTGTCGGATCACCACGGCAGTCAGGTTGTCCCGGGCCGAGCCACGCAGAGCGCCGTCGAACAGACGCTCCAGCGCAACGTGCGGCGCGGTCAGGCTCAGGGCGTTGCCCAAGGCATCGGTGCTCAGCCCCTGGTACAAACCGTCGCTGCACAACAGAAACGTATCGCCGGGGTAAACCTCGAGTTCGAGCACGTCCAGCGTCAGCACATCGGCAGCCCCGACCGCGCGGGTCAGGGCATGGGCCGAAGGATGCGCACGGGCGTCCTCGACGCTCATGTTTTGCTCGTCGATGAGTTGCTGTTGCAGCGAATGGTCCTTGGACAGCTGATACAAACGCTGGCCACGCCACAGGTAGCAACGGCTGTCGCCGGCCCAGATGCAGGCCGCGCGATTACCTTCCACCAGCAGCGCCACCACGGTGCTGCCCATGATGCTGTCGTGGCGCCCGGCCGTGACGGTCAACTCCTGACCCAAGCGACGGTTGAGCCAGTGCAGGCACTGGCGGATGCCTTTGAGTCGTTCGTCGAAGTCGTCCTGCACCGGCAATTCCGCCAGGCTGGCGACGATCAACTGGCTGGCGATGTCGCCACCCTGATGACCGCCCATGCCATCCGCGACCACCCACAGCCCCTGCTGTGGACAGTCCAGAAAAGCATCTTCGTTGCGCGCCCGAACCTTGCCCGGATCGGTACGCGCAGCGCTGCGCCAGGGACTGGCAACCAGCATCAGAGCTGCACCGGCATACGGAAGGTACGCAGCACGCCCATGTCGAACGGGTTCGGTGTGCGCTGGCTGCTAAGCAGGTAATTGGCGCGCAGGCCGCCTACGTCAGCTTTGAGCACCAGCACATCGCGACCGCTCAGGTACTCCGTCTGCATCAGGTCGAACAGACGGAACAGCGACCATGGGCCGGTGTTCTTCTCGATGCCGATCGGGCGGCCGGCCATTTTGTCGAGGACCAGGCTGGTGCGACCGTCTTCAGCATCGGTCGGCCATTTGAACGACACCGGCACGATCGGACCGTGGCGGTATTCGATGGTCTTGTCGCCAAACTTGAACTCGGAACGGCTGACGGCCGGGTCGAGGGTGTACGGCTCCAGTTTGAACTGCACTTGTGGCTCGGCCGGGTTGATCGAGAAGAAGCTCTGGCGAATCACTTGTGCCGCGGCCATCTGGTCGAGGTAGACCTTGGAGATCGGCATGCTGTGACCGTCGATGCTGCGCAGACGGTAGTTGCCTGCATCGCCACTCACGAACGGACGCATGTACGTGTCGAAGAAGCGATCGTTGATGCCCTGCGCCTTGAAGAACTCGCGGAAGTCGCTGATCGCAACGTCGCTGGTACTGTGGGCGCTGAACGGGTAACGCTTGTTGATCGCCTTGCCATAGAAGCTGTACAGCTCGCTCTGATAACGCTGGTTCAGGTACTGGTAGGAATCGTTCAGCACCAGACGCCAGGTGTCTTCAGCCAGTACGTTGAACCACACGCTGACCGGACGCGGCAGACGGTTGGAGGCATTGCGCAAGTTGCTCAGCGCATCACGCTGGCCACTCATGCGGGTCTTGGCCATTTCGAACGCAGCCTGTTCCGGCGCACTGGCACGCGCCAGGCTCGCCAGTTGCAGTTGCAGGTCGTTGAGTGCCGTCAGGGCCGGGGTCAAATCAGCGGCCGGGCCGTTGTTGTCATCCAGCAAACGGTGCAGCGGTTCGAAGCGGCGTTGCAGGGATTTCTTCGCGGTGTCGGGCAGGTTCTTGGTCATGTCTGCGGCTTTGTCAGCCGCAGCCGCCGCGAGTTTGCCAAGCTTGCCGCCCTTCTCGCCCAGTTTGTCCGCCGCCTCGGCCGCTTCATCAGCGCTGTCGGCGATCACCGGGAAACGGGTGTTTTCGCGTACTTCCACCAGCAGTTGCAGCACGGGCGAGTTGGCGGATGTCAGGCCCGCCAGTTGCTCGGCGCCCTCACTGAAGTCGCTGATTGGAGGCAATGCCACCTGGCCGACCGCTTCGCTCCAGAAGTTGGCGTAGTCGCGGAAGTACAGTTGCTCCAGTTCGACCATCAGGCGACGCAAGTCCATGCCGCTGATGCCCGAGCCTTCGCCCAGCACCCAGTTGTCGCGCAGGATATCGGTGACCAGCGCAGAGCCCTGAACCGAGAAGTACTGCTGATAACCCTGTTGGGTGTAGAACCCCGGGATCACATATTCGGTGCCGACAAACAGCGCACCCTGTGGGCCCAAGTGTTGGCTCAAACGGTACTCCGGCAGGTTGCGGGCCTGCTCGCGCAGCATCCGGTAAACCACGTTGGCCAGCGACTCGCTGCGTAACACCTGACGCGCCTGGGCCACCAGTTGATCGTTCAGCGGATAGATAAACGGCTGCTTGAGCAAACGCTCGAAGTGCGTGTTCAAACCGTTCTGCACGGCAGTGTTGCCGGCGTAACGCTGGGACCATTCGGTGGCCACCCAATCCTTGAGCCACGGGCTGTCGCGACGGTCTTTCATGTTCAACATCAGGTACGCACGCAGGCTGTTGAGCAGGCGTTCGCGGTCCTTCATGTTGGCGCGGATCTGCCCTTCCAGCAGGGTCGCAACCTTCGGCAGCAGTTGCTTTTCAAGCTCACGCTCGTAGGCCTCCTTGACCACCGGGTTGACCTCTTCGCCTTGGTACAGGCCGCCACGTTCGTGGTACGACACGTCACCTTTTTTCGGGAAGACCTGAGTCGCCGCGTAGCTGGTGTCGAGGGTTTTGAGTACTGCCATGGAATCATCACGCGCGGTCAGGGCCGAGCGCTGTTGAGTCCAGTTTTGAGCCAGGTTACGCAGGTTTTCCAGACGCTCGTAGTTGGCCGAAAATCCGCCCGCCCACAGCATGCCGAACAGCGCCAGTGCCGCCAAAGCGCCTACGTAGAGGGCACGTTGGCCCCAATGGATGCGGCTGCGTTCGCGCTTGTCCAGACCCGCCAGATCGGCTTCCGGGAAGATAACGCGGCTCAACAAATGGTGGATGAAGCGCGAACGGCCGCTGCGCAAGGTCGGCAGCACGCCAGCGTTCATGCCCAGATTGGCGCCGATGCCGGCGGTGGTCTGGTCCATCTCTTGAGTCAGGTGCGGTGCGCTGGTCAGGTAGAAACCGCGCAACTGGCTGACACGCTGGTAACGGTTGCCGGTGAACGCCATGTCGACGAACAGGCACAGGCGCTCGCCGATCTGCCCCAGTTGATGCGGGAAGTCGAGGATGCGGCCACGGCGCTGGGTGTCGCGCTCCTGGTGCATGCGCATGATCACTTGGCTGTTCAGGCGACGCAGCAGCTCTTCAAACTCGGCGCGCAGCACGGCGACGTCGGTGCCGCTCTGCTCTTTGCGGAAACTGGTGCCGAGTACTTGATCGCTTTCTTCGCGGGTCAGTTGATCAAAGAACTCGTCGAAACCGAGCAGCTTGTCAGCCTTGCTCAGCACCAGATAAACCGGCACATCGACGTGCAGTTTTTGATGCACGTCTTGCAGACGGGCACGCACCTGGCGAGCCAGGGTGTCGAGGTCTTGCTCGGTGTTGCCCAGCAGCATTTCCACCGGAATGGTCACCAGCACGCCGTTCAACGGACGGTTGCGGCGACGCTTGCGCAGCAGGTCGAGCAAGGTGCTCCAGGCGCTGCCATCGACTTCGGCATCCGGCTGGGTCAGGTAACGCCCGGCGGTGTCGATCAGCACACCGTGGTCGGCGAAATACCAGTCGCAATGACGGGTGCCGAGGGTGTCGCGGGTCAGTTTGCGGTCGATCTTGTTGATCGGAAACTCAAGGCCCGAGAAGTCCAGCAAACTGGTCTTGCCGCTGCCCTGCGGGCCGATCAGCAAGTACCAAGGCAAATCACTGCGCCAGCGTTCGCTGCGACCGCGATAGAGGCTCGAGGTCTTCAGGGTTTTCAACGCGTCCTTGAAGCGCACGCGAAGCTCTTTCTGCTCTTCGTCGATCAACTCTTCACGGCGGATACGATCCTGGCCGTCTTCGGTGTCTTCGATGGCTTTCTTGCGTACGCCAGCGCGCCAGCTGACGAAGACCATGGTCAGGCCCCAGATCAGGAACAGCACACTGATGGTCAGCAGGCGGGAGGTCGAACCTTCCCAGAACTTGTAGTCATTGACCGCCAGCAGCGGCCCGACGAACCACACCAACAGCGCGACGAACAGCACCAGCAGCAAGGTCCAGACCCAGGTCTGACGCAGGAATGCGCCGACTTTCTTGAAAAACTTTTTCATCACACGTCCCTGTTTACGGCTGCGACTGCGGCTGGACCGCGGCCGGATCTAGCTGCTGATAAGGTTGCAGAACGGTTTCGCGTTGCTCGCCCAGTACCCAGGCGAAGCCCGAATACATCACCACCAGGCACACCACGGTGAACAGCACCACCATCCACGCCGGCACGATGCGCACCAGGCTGCGGCGCTGATCGTTCAAGCCTTCCCAATGCGGCGACAGCTCACGTGGCACGTCGCCGCGCAACTGACGAATCTGGCGATACAAGGCGTCGCGGATGCCTTCGAGCTCGAGCATGCCGCGCGCTTGCACGCGGTACTTGCCTTCGAAACCCAGCGACAGGCACAGGTACATCAGCTCCAGCATCGGCAGGTGCTTGACCGGGTTTTTCGACAGGCGATCCAGCAGCTGGAAGAACTTCTCGCCGCCGAAAGTTTCGTTGTGGAAGCTGCTGAGCAGGCTCATCTGCGACCACTCGCTTTCGTTGCCCCATGGCGTGGTCACGACGGCTTCGTCGACCACGGTGCAGAGCACGTAACGGGCGGCCATCACCTGGCTGCTTTCGGCGCCGTTGTGCAGCGCCCGCACTTCAAACAGTTTCAGTCCGGCCGTCAGTCGCTCGTTGAGCGCGTACATGTCTTCGCGGGTGTCGCTGTGCTTGAGTCGCACCACTTCCGACAACAAGTCAGACGCCGCTGCGACCAGCGAATTGAGGCTGATGTTGAACGCTTCAGCCGGGCGTAAACGCGCGGCGTAGATCATCCGCTCTTCCAGCTGTTCAAAACGCGGCGGTGCGGCGAAATCGGTCAGCGGGCTCGAAGCAGGGCCGTGGCCCTGGCGGTCGAGCAGGACGGTTTTATCGTCCTGGGTATGTTCCATGTCCTTGATCATGTCGGTCAGTTCCTGATGGCCCAGAATTTCAGTTCAAGCTCGGCGAATTCGCCGGACACGTGGAACGCGAAGCCGCCGGAGCGCTCGAGTTGTGCCAGGTCTTCGGAACTGAGTTCGAGAATGAAATAGGTTTTGTTGGAGTGGAACGCGATCTGCCGCGGGGCCACCGGCAACGGTTTGACCTTGATTCCAGGCAGATGCAGGTTGACCAGTTGGCGGATGCGCTCCACCGGGCCGACCTTGAGGTGCGCCGGCAAGCGATGGCGCAGTTCTTCGGAGTCGCAGTTGGCACTGGCGGCGAGCACGAACGAGGCCGAGCCCAGCAGTTTGTGGTCGTGCAACGGCGAGACGATAATCCCGTACTGACGCGCTTGCAGGACCAGTTCGATGGCGTGCTGTTCGAGCACCATCGACAGCACCTGACGAATCGCTTCCATCAATTTGCGGAAGCTCGCGCCCTGGTCGCTGTGCTGGTAACGGCTGTCCAGACGCGGGCGTTTGCTGTCGCTGGAGAACGTCGCCAAGTCGCCAAGCATGGTCAGCAGCGTGCGGTACAACTCTTCCGGGTGAACCTGCTCCAGGCCGAGGTAGTGGCGCAGCAGCAGTTCGGTGCGGTTGATCAGTTGCAGCATCATGAAGTCGCCGACTTCCGCGCCACCGACTTTGCCGTTCGAGCGGATGCGTTCAGCGATGGTGTCGCCCCGATGGCCGAGCATGCTGATCACTTCTTTCAAGCACGACAGCAGGTAGCTGGACGAGTGCGCCTGAATGTAGGTCGGCACGAAATCCGGGTCGAGGCTGATCACGCCGTCGGGCGTGGTGTCGAGCACTTCGCAGATCTTCAGTTTCACGTAGGCCTGGTCGCTCTGCTGCTCGCCGAGCAACAGTTTGAAGTCCGGGCGGCCGCAGCTGACCTGGCTGGCGGAGTCGTCGCCGGCGTTGGAATCGGCGACTTCCGCTTCGTACGCGGTGTAGCGCGCCAGCACGTCGGATTGCTCCGGACGGCGCGACTCGATGTGGTTGCCGGTGACCAGCGGCAGCGCCAGGTAGATCGGCGTGTTACCGGTGTTCGGCGGTACGTCGAGAGCCAGCGGTTCGGTGTTGCCGCCGAGTTCGAACAGGCTGCCGTCCGGCAGAATCCCCGAGGCCTGGCTGATCACCAGTTTGCCCATGTTGAGGAACTGCAGGTCGATGTCCAGGTTCAGGAAGCCCCAGGTGTAGCTGCCCAGCAACTGCGTGCGGGTCTTCATCTGGTGGTCGTAGTAGCGATCGTTGTGCTGGAAGTGCTGCGGGCGCAGCAGCATGCCTTCCTGCCAAATCACTTTATGGGAATTCATGATCAGTCATCCGCCTTGGCGAGCGTTTCGTTGCTGTTGCGAATACCGGCCTGGTCGAGGGTCAGATCAGCGTCGGTGACTTCCACCGGGGTGACTTGCACCGTGTAGCGCCATTTGGTTTCCGGCAGATCGCGGTAGGCGGCGAGGATGCCGACGTAGCGACTGCCCTCCTCCACGCTGAGTTTCATCTCCACGGTTTCACCTGGACGCAACTCGATTTCTTCGCTGGCCACCAGGTCCGGGGCCAGGGATTCCTTGGCGCGCTCGTACAGGCTGAAGAAGTCAGCGTTCTCGAACGTCACCGGGTGCTTGAGCTCGAACAGACGCACAACGATCGGCGACGGACGCCCGTTGAGGTCCGGGTTCAGCTGATCGCTGGCGGTCAGCTTCAGGTTGAGCTTGGTGACGTGGGAATACGGCGACAGCGACGAGCAGCCGGCCAGCAGCACCAGGGCCGCGAACGCCGTCAGCGTCTTGAAAAAAGCGGTCGAGCAGCGAGACATGCGCATCATCCTTGGTGGTCGGTGTGAAGGGTGGAAATCAGGCGGATCTGTTCTTCGTAGGCCTGAGCGAAGTCGCGGGCCAGCAGGCGCTCGCTCCAGTCATCGTCCTGACGCAGGGCCTGGTGATAACGACCGTAGGCTCTCCAGCGACTGCCGGACGTGGCGAGCAACGGCTTGTTGTCGCGCTCGAAACGCAGGGTCAATTGCTGTGGCGAAAAGTGTTCCAGCGTGCCGCGAACAGCGGCGCGGCTAGCGGTCAACAGAGCGACCTGATGCGCCTGTAAATCGCGGAACGCACGGGAGATCGCCTGCTCGGCCGGCAACTGACCCGGCTTGTTCGGCTGCAACAAAATGCCCAACGCTTCGCCGGCATCGACGGCAAATTTCAGCGGGTTCTTTTGGGTGCCTTGCACGGTGGTCTGGGCCAGACGCAGTTCGTTTTTCAGTTCGCTGCGGGTGCGCAGGCTCTGCTGCAAACCGCCGACGCTTTGCTTGAGCAGGCGTGCAGCGTTCAGCGCCAGGGCTTCGCGGGCGTCGTGGTCGAGGCCTTTGAGGTCCACGCCCAGCGCCGCACCGAAGTGTTCCCAGAAACCTTCACTCTGACGCTCGACCGCTTTGGGCGGTGGCGCGGGCGCTGGCTCTGCCGGGGCGTTGATCAGCTCCGGCACCATCAGGCTTTCCATGTCGATGCGCGCATAGTCGGCGCGCTGACGGGTGTCCTCGATAGTCGTACTCGGGGAGATCAGTTCGTCGATTTCCGAATACACGCGCTCTTGCTGATCGAGGGCGTTGAGCGGGTCGAGATCGAGAAACGCATCGTCCGGAATGATGCTGCCTGCTGCTTGCGGACGGCCGACTTCAACGTCGAAGGTCGCCGGGTCGCGCACCAGCCGCGCACGGATCTCGAAGTCACCCAGCACGTAGACACTGCCGTGCTCGATACGCATCGCTTCGCCTTTGCGCAGGCGCGCGCCGCTTTCGCTGTCCTGGATACCGTTGCTGCTGGTATCGGTCAGGAAAAACGTGCCTTCGCGGTAGCTGATCACCGCGTGGTGATTGGACAGGTGACGCTTGCGGTCCGGGATGATCCAGTCGCAATCCTCACCCCGACCGATCACGCCACCGGCCTGTTTGAAGGTCTTCTGGCACAAATCCGTGGGCACGAACTGCTTGGTGTTGAGCATTTCGAAAACCAGTTCCATGGTGATACTCCTTGCGGTCACTTGCCGCGATTGACCGCCTGCGGATCACCCAATGGGCGATAGGTGTTGTCGTTGTATTTGTAATTGCCGCTACAGCCGCCGAGGCCGCATAGAACGACGAGGGTCAACAGGACGGCTTGCCAGTGACGAACAGACATCAGAGGGTCTCCAGGGGTAGACAAAGTACAAAGCGCCGACCCGTTTGGGCGGCGCTGTTAGAAGCGGATGAGGTGAAGCCGAGAGCTCTAGTCCGGGACATTGAGCACTGCCTTTGTGGCGAGGGGACTTGTCCCCGTTGGGTCGCGAAGCGGCCCCAAAACCGGCCACCCCCGTTTATTCAGGTAAACCGCATTTACCGGACTGCGACTGCTGCGCAGCCGAACGGGGACAAGTCCCCTCGCCACAGGAAGCTCGCTCACTGCAGGAAACTTCCTCACCACAGGGAATGCGCTGGCCACAGGTGGCATTCCAACCAAGTTGCAGAAATCGAGATCAACCATCGAAATCACCCAAATTGATATTCAGGCGCCCGAGGCGATACAGCAGCGTGCGGCGTGGCAGCCCGAGTTCGCGGGCGGCGAGGGTCTGGTTGCCGTCGTTTTTGCGCAGGCAATCGAGCAACAGGCTGCGTTCGACCTGCTCCAGGCGTTCGCGCAAGTTCAGGCCGCTGCTGTCTTCCGGCATGGCTTCCATGCGCAGAGAGAAATGTTCGGCCAGTAACTCACCGCCCTCGCACAGCAGCACCGCGCGTTCGACCAGGCCTTTGAGTTCACGCACGTTGCCGGGGAAGGCATAACCGGACAGGTGATCCAGCGCAGCATCGGACCAACTCACGGCGTCCCGTTGCAAGAACGAGCACGCCTTGTCGGCGAAGTGCCGGGCCAGGTCGAGGATGTCGCCTTCGCGCTGACGCAGGGCCGGCAACTCGATCGGAAATTGCGCGAGGCGGTAGTACAAGTCCTCGCGGAATTTGCCTTCGCTGACCAGCACCGACAAATCCCGGTGAGTCGCGGCGATGATGCGCACATCGATCTTGTGGGTGTCGTTGGAGCCCAGCGGGCGGATCTCGCCTTCCTGCAGAACCCGCAACAGCTTGGCTTGCAGGGACAACGGCATGTCGCCGATTTCATCGAGCAGCAAGGTGCCGCCGTTGGCCGCGTCGAACAGCCCGGCACGGTCGCGATCGGCACCGGTGAACGCACCTTTGCGGTAGCCGAACAATTCGCTTTCCAGCAGGTTCTCGGGGAACGCCGCGCAGTTCTGCACGATGAACGCCTGGGAACGGCGCGGGCCGCAATCATGAATCGCCCGCGCCACCACTTCCTTGCCGGTGCCGGTCTCGCCGCGCAGCAGCACGGTGTATGGGCTGTGCAGGACTTTGCTGATCAGCGAATACGTCTGGCGCATGGCCGAACTCTTGCCGATCAAACCGTAACCGCTGGCGCTCGGGACGCTGACCTTCGCCGGTCGTGCATCACCGGTCGGCTGACGCAAACGTTGCAGCAAATGCAGTTGGCCGAGCACGAACGAACCGAGTTGCCCGAGGGAATCAGCAAAGCCTTGCAGGTCGATGTGCCGGCGACTGGCGCACAGCAATAAGCCTTCGACAGCTTTCTGCTGATTGACCAGCGGCACGCACAGCAGCGACTGCCAGGGCGTGGCCTGAGGCGGCAGGAAACTGGTTTCGTGCAGGCTGCCGCTCAACTCGCTCAGGCACACCACGCGGTTCTGGCACAGGGCGAATTGCAGCAGTTGTTCACCGTTGTAATCCGCCGGCAGGCTCGCCGCTTCCCGGGGTTGCAGGATGCCGTTGAGGCACTCGGCGTTCATCCCCAGGCACGTGTGAGTCGCGTCCAGCAGGTACAGCTGCGTCAACTCACAACCGCTGAGCTCGGCCAACCCGCGCACGAAGTCACCCAGCAGCGCAGCACCGTCCGCCGACCGCGACAGGCTGGCGAATTGCGCCAGCAAGGCTTCGGCATAGACCAGCGGTTGCGGCACTTGAGTGAACATCACACCCACCTCAGGCGAACTCGCACGTCACGCTGGCGTTGCCATCGAGCGTCGCGTGAACGCGCTTGAGGCTTTCGCCCGTGGCCATCGCATCGAGCAAGCGGTCGGCCACCAACGGCAGCACGTGCAGGTCGAGCAAATGGTCGATCAGGCGCGCGCCGCTGTCGCTTTGGGTGCAACGTTCGGCCAGGTGATCGACGAGGTCTTGCGAGTAAGTGAAATCCAGCTGACGACGGTTCAGGCGCTCGCCCAGACGACCGAGTTTGATTTCGATCAGTTCGCGCAGCACCGGGCCACCGACCGGGTAGTAAGGCACGACGCGCATGCGCGCCAGCAGCGCCGGTTTGAAGTGTTTGCTCAGCACCGGGCGGATGGTTTCTTCAAGGACTTCGGCCGACGGCCGCGCGCCGTTTTCACAGAGCTCGGCGATGCGGTCGCTGCCCAGGTTCGAAGTCATCAGGATCAGCGTGTTGCGGAAATCGATCTCGCGCCCTTCGCCGTCGTTGGCCACGCCTTTGTCGAAGATTTGGTAGAACAGGTTCAGCACGTCCGGGTCAGCTTTCTCGACTTCATCGAGCAGCACCACCGAGTACGGTTTCTGCCGCACTGCTTCGGTGAGCATGCCGCCCTCGCCATAACCGACGTAGCCCGGCGGCGCACCGATCAGGCGCGAGACGGTGTGTTTCTCCTGGAACTCGGACATGTTGATGGTGGTGATGAAACGATCGCCGCCGTATAGCAAGTCCGCCAGGGCCAGCGCGGTTTCGGTCTTGCCGACGCCGCTCGGGCCGACCAGCAGGAACACGCCGACCGGTGCATCAGGTTTGTTCAGGCCGGCAGCGGTGGCGCGCATCGAGCGGTCCAGTGCGTGAACGGCTTGTTCCTGACCGCGAATGCGCGTGCGCAAGTCGGTGGCGAAGCTCGCGACCTTGGCGTTGTGCTCGCGGGCCAGTTGGGCCAATGGCACGCCGGTCCAGGCGCTGATCACTTCGGCGACCAGACGCGGGCAGACTTCGAAGCTCACCAGACGTTCTTTGACCTGAAGCTCGGTCAGCGCTTTGTGAGTTTCGTTGAGTGCGCTTTCCAGCGTTTCGACGCTTTGCGCTTCGTCCACCGGCAGCGTTTCGATCACGGTGCCTTCGGCATCTTCTTCAACCGTGACAATAGGCTCGACGGCGGCAGCTTCGCGGGCCTTGGCCAGTTGCTGACGCAGGTCCAGCAGGCGCTCGGCCAGTTCTTTCTGCTCAGTCCACAGCGCTTCGAGGGCGACCATTTCATCTTCGGCTTCGGCCAGGCGACCTTCCAAAGCGTCCAGCGCTTCGCGATCGATCAGCAGACCGGCCTCGGCATCACGGCGCAGCGCCTGACGCTGACGGCCACCTTCAGCCAGTTCGCCACGCAAGCGTTCGAGGCTTTCCGGGGCAGCGGCGAGGCTGATGCGCACGCGAGCGCAGGCGGTGTCGAGCACGTCGACGGCTTTGTCCGGCAGCTGACGGCCAGCGAGGTAACGAGCAGACAACTCGGCCGCCGCAACCACCGCGTCATCGCGCAGGTAGATGCCGTGGCTCTTCTCGTAAACCTGAGCCAGGCCACGCAGGATGGTCACCGCTTCGCTGACGGTCGGTTCGTGCAGTTGCACCGGCTGGAAACGACGGGCCAGGGCCGGGTCTTTTTCGAAGTACTTCTTGTACTCCGCCCAGGTGGTGGCGGCGATGGTGCGCAACTCGCCACGGGCCAGGGCTGGCTTGAGCAGGTTGGCCGCGTCGGAACCGCCGGCATTGCCGCCCGCGCCGATCAGTGTGTGAGCTTCGTCGATGAACAGGATGATCGGTTTCGGCGAGGCTTTGACTTCGTCGATCACGCCTTTGAGGCGACGTTCAAACTCACCTTTGACGCTGGCGCCTGCCTGCAACAGGCCCATGTCCAGCGACAGCAACTCAACGCCTTTCAAGACTTGCGGCACTTCACCGGCGGCGATGCGTGAAGCCAGGCCTTCGACGATGGCGGTTTTGCCGACGCCGGCTTCACCGACCACGATCGGGTTGTTCTTGCGGCGACGGGCGAGGATGTCGACCATCTGCCGGATCGCGCCATCGCGGCACAGCACCGGGTCGAGTTTGCCGTCGCGGGCCTGTTGAGTCAGGTTGTGGGTGAAGCGCTGCAGCAGCGATTCGCCGGGCACAGCGGGTTTACCGGTGGCCGGTTGTTCTTTCTGCGACAGAGCGAATTCTTTCAGGCGCTCGATGTTCAGCTTGGCCAGCAATGATTGGTAGCGGCTGCCGGCGTAGCGCATCGGGTTGCGCAACAACGCGAGAATCAACGCGGCTTGCTCGACCTGGCTTTGGCCCAGTTCAAGGTTGGCCACCAGCAACGCATCTTGCAGCCACTGCACCAGTTCCGGGGCGAACACCGGGTTGCGCGAAGCGCTGTGCTCGACCCGCGATTGCAACGCGGCGCTCAGCTCACCGGCATCCACTTCGGCGTCTTGCAGCGCGCGCGCGAGCAAGCCTTGCGGGCGCTCCAGCAAGCCCAGCAGCAAGTCTTCGACGAGGATTTTGCTGCCGCCACGGGCGACGCAGCGTTCGGCCGAACTTTCCAGGTCACGACGGGTTTCGGCGTCCAGCGCCTGGATAAGTTGTTGCAGGTCTACGTTGATCATTGGTCATCTGTCCTTAATGAATTTTGCTGCCCAGGGTCACCACGCCGTCCGCTTTTTCGCGGCCGAGCCAACTGGTCCATCCCAGGCGACAGGCGTTCTGCTCACCGATGCGCAGTTCGCGGATTTCTTCCTGGCGCAACACCAGGCGAATGTCGTAATCGAGCGGGTCACGCAGGGTGAACCGCACCAACGCACAGAGCGGCTGGTAGCCGAAACCGATCGGCAGGAATTCGTGGAAGCGTTGCCAGTCCAGTTCGCGGATATGAATGCGAAATTTGCCGCTGCGGTCGCGCACGTGTTCGCCCAGCACCAGGTCTTCGCCGAGCAGGCTGTTGGCGCGGCCCAAGCGATTGCGCTGCTCGTCGAGGATTTCGACGCGGCGCTCGATGCATTGCTCGATGGTCAGTTCGGCGTGTTTGAAGTAGTAACGCAGCACCGCTTCGATCAGCGCCGCCGAGTGCGCCCGCAGGCTGAGCAAACCGAGGTACGGCAGCAGGCGTTTCCAGTTGAGTTCCTTGGCCTTGCGGATCTCTTCGCCACCGAGGCCGATCAATGCAAACAGCTGCGAAGAAAACGGGTCGAGGGCACCGCTCTGGAAGCTTGCGCGGTAGCGGTATTTTTTCCAGATCGGCAGCATCAGCCGTTGCAGGCGATGGTGAAACAGGTCGAGGAAGTTGCGGGTCGGGTTGCCGTCTTCGCTGTCGCCCAAAGCCTGCTCGCCGTAGAACGCCGGCAGTGGCGAACCGGAACCGACCAGGCCGATCAGGTTGAAACGCAGACGCGCGCGCATCTGCCCGTGCTCTTCGAAAAACTCCACGCGATCGACGTCACTGCCGGGGAAACCCAGGCTCGGATTGGCCTGGAATTCCAGCTGGTCATACAGATCGTCTTCGCTCAGGTACGGGTGCGCCTCGCGCAGCCGGTCAACCACCAGCAGCACGGCCTGGAACAGCGAGTACTCGCGTATTACCCGGGTCAGCCCGCTTAAAGCAGGGGTTGCAGACCCATACGTGGTGTCCATTGGTACACCTCTCCCTGTGTGCTTTTTACTCGCAGCTCGTGGTACGAGTTGAGACTGGCGTAAAGCGCGAAAAACTCGTTAAGAACCGAAGCGAAAACGAACAGGTCGCCCTCGCCGATATACCCTTCCGGGTCGATGGTCAGCTCGGTGCGCAACCCGCGTACCGGCAACCCGCGGTGCAAGCGGTCGACGTGTTGGTGTTTGATCGACTTGAGCCCGCCCAGCAGGCGCTTGCTGACTTTTTCAGCGTGTTGGTCGTAGTAGCGCGGCAGGTCGTAGGTTTCAAGAATCACCTTCAACGCATTGACGTCCGCCAGCGACAGATAGTTAAGCGACATGTTGCTGATCAGCTTCCAGAGGAAGTCACGGTTCAGCGGCGGCGCATAACTGGGCGTGGCCGGTGTGATGTTGCGGAAACTGAGGAACTCCGGCGTCTCTTCGCAGGCCACGCAGATGTCGCCGAGCTTGAGCTTGCGCGGCAGGTTCTGGTTGGTGCACATCAGCTCGATCGACAGGGTTTCGTGGGCTTCGGTGTGGCGAATGCCAAAGCTCAGGTAAGTGTCGAGGCCATCATGCAACAGGGACGAACGCTGACGGATGCTGTAATGCGGACGGCTGTTGGGCACGTCGAAACTCGGGTCGTGCTCGAACGATTCGAACGGCACGTACTCCTGATAACCAAGGCCGCCGGGCTTCCAGCCGGTGACGTTTTCCACCGAAAACACACCGCAGTTCTGCAGATCGTATTCGGCTGGCAGCAGCAGGTATTCGTCTTGCTTGCCGTCGAGGCGGATCGGCAGTGCATCGTGCTTGAACAGGTTGACGATGGGCGTGCAGTAGAGCTTCACGTTGTCCAGCGTCGGACGCATCCGCATGATGCCGCTCTTGCGAATGTCGAAGCGCAATTCGAGGCCGCGCATTTGCTTCAGCGTGTCTTCCGGCAGGGCTTTGAGCAGGTCCAGACCGTTGACGTCGACAAACAGGAATTTATCCTGGAAGGCGAAATATTCCTGCAAGTAGCGGTAGCCGCGGAAGGTGTTCAGCGGATACGGGATCAACGCCTCTTCTTCGGCGAAACCCACCGGCTGCACGCGGTCGCCGGGCATCTTGAACGCCATCGGCGTGCCGTTGACGCCGTTGATGGGCTTGCCGGCGCCGTCCAGCGGGATCAGCTCGATGCCTTCCAGGTTGCGCAACAGGCTCAGGTAAAGCATCTGGCTGATGTAGCGCTCACCGGCGAAGTGCAGACGCAGACGGCTCAGCTCCAGCTCACCGAGGTGACCGTCAGCGCTCATCTCCAGACGCAGGCTCAACAGCGAACCGTCGCCTTTCACCGAGTAATTCAGCGCGGCCAGATCCAGCGGCAAGACTTCAGTCGGGTAGCAGGTACGGAAACGGCAACGCACGTCATCGATCGGCACACTCTCAACCGGCGTGTCGCGCTCGACCATCAACGCCGGCCCGGAACGCTTGAGCGGGTCGAACTGCAAAATGCTGAACGCCGGCAGCGGGCGCATGTAGTTGGGCCACAGCAAATGCATCAGCGAATGGCTGAGCTCCGGCAACTCGTCGTCGAGCTTCTGACGCAGGCGGCCGGTCAGGAACGCAAAGCCTTCCAGCAACCGCTCCACGTCCGGATCCCGCCCGGCCTGGCCGAGGAAAGGCGCCAACGCCGGGCTACGCTCGGCGAATCGACGACCTAACTGGCGAAGTGCGGTGAGTTCGCTTTGGTAGTAGTGGTTAAAGGACACGGGGGGTTACCTGTTTGTCGTTTTTGCAAAATTTTTCAGAGCCGGAACATCCAACAACTGCGTGCGTCATGGGCAAAAAGAACGGTCATCGACAGTCCATGAGCGCACGGCTTTTTCTTCGACCTTCTCAACCCGCGCCAAAGCCGTGCGTAGCGCTTGCCCATCAATGGTTTTGACGGCACTGGCGCTTTTTATCGACAGGCTGTACTGGTCGCTTATCTGGCCCGACACGTCCTTGCCCGCCGACGTGTAGTTGGCGATGGACCGGCGCTCGTCAGGGCTCAACGTAAAGCTGCGGGGCTGATCGTCATAGTTGGAGTCATGGGCCAGGGACAGCTCCAGCGGTACTCCGCAGGTGTTGAGCAGGTACACATCGTTGCGGTAGACCTGCTGCGCAGCGCAGGCCGTCAATGACACGAAGAAGGCAAAAAAACCGGTCCACTTAAACATCGAATCCATCCTTGGCAGCTTCATGGGCAGAACGATGCATCGTTGATCGTCCAGGAGCTGATATCGCCTTGTCTCACCGGTGTTTTGCCTTCAAGGGCCGCTCTTAATGCCTGCGCATGAATGACCTTCGAGACACTAGCGGTGTTGATCAGCAGTTCATAATCATCGGCAATGCGCACCACCGAGTCTTTGTCATACGAGATATAGCTGCCGATGATTTGTCGGGCGCCGACCGGCGCGACATAGTCGCCAACAGACGGTCCCCAGTTCGAAAAATGCGAAACCTTCAGCGTCAGGGGACTAGCGCAGCTGTTCTGCAGATAGATTTCGTCACGGAAAAGCTGCTGCGAGGTGCAGGCAGTCAGCGGGAACAGCAATGCTGCGCAGCCGATGTACTTAATCATCGAATTCGACCCGGGCCAGCCAGAGAAGGCTTTTGACGTCTTGTTCGGAGGCGACGGTGCGGCTCAGCCTATCGGCCGTGGGCGCGCGGTAGTCGCTAAAGTACTCCATGACATCGACTTCACCTGTCAGCGGATCGTCATGATTCGGCGTTGGATTTTGCATCAGGCTTGAAGAGCCTTTGTGCGTCCACGAATAAGTAGGAACTATCCCGCCACCGTATTCGTTGAGAATCAAATGGCCTAACTCATGAGCCGACGTTTCCTTGAACTGTTCTTTGGCGTAGTTCTTCGCGACTTCCAAGGGGCTACGACGTTGAACAACATAACTGTCATAGGCGAAGCCCATGTTGTGATAAAGCTTTCTGGCAATCGCCAGACTGGTAGAACGTCCGAAGTCCTTGGACAACGAATCAATCAGTGGGAAGTTTCCAGCTTTCGGTGTGGCATTGATGTCGGCTTTGACCGTAACTTTGTAAGCACCCTTGCCGGTCGTGATCCCACTGGCAATACCACCGGCCCGCGAGCCATTACGCGACCAATAGAGCTCGATCCCTTCCTTGGCCCAACCCAGTAATGTGTTGAACGGCGTCGGCGCCAGGCCCGGGGTAGAACCACTGCTGCCGCCATCGGAGAAGCTCGGCCGCAACACGACATCAACCGTCTTCGCACTCCGATCAACCCGAACATCAACCCACTTCACTTCTTGCGCCGAGCACTCAAGCGTCAGATCGGTGACCTGTTGTTCGCCGCCCTGAGTCGCGGTCAATCGCACCTTCAGGTTCGGGCTTTTCAGAACACGGGTGTCGAGAATGCCGGCGGTGTCGTAGCCATCCCACTGCCATGAGTGCTCACCAGTCGGCAGGAACGCTGCGGTATTGGGTTCGGCGTAGATCAACTTTTCGCCGTCCAGCACTTCCAGCTTCACGGTGTCGGCAGCGGCCTTGCGGTTGTCGATGAGGAAGTCGATCAGCTCACGGTTTTTCGTGGCACCGCTTTTGATTTCATCGTAATCCGGGACCTCCAGCGGCGTCAGAACCGAGTTGCCGCCAGACTTCAGTTTCAGCCGGTAATCGAGCTTCTTTTCATCAGCGCTGACTTCTGGAATCAGTGCCGCGACCACAGCACCCAGCGCGGTCGCAACAATCCCGGAGAACGACGCCGCCGAATGCGAATTCCCGATAATCACCGTCCCGGACCCGGCCGTAACCTTGTTGCCATGAGTTCCAACGGAATCCACCGTCGCAGCCGGTTTCCCGTTGATCAAAACCGTCGTCGCCAACCCGCCCGACATCGCACCACCACACGCCGAGGCATCGCCTTGGCGGGCGGCCGCGAGGCCGTCGAAGAAGACGTCGCCGGAACCGGCGACAATCGGGTTGGTGCCGTGACCGGGGAGCGGGCAAGCGGTGGGGTCGGTGACGCGGGCTGCGGGTTTGCCGGACATCGGAGTCTCCTTAGTTGACCTTCACTTGACCGCTGCCATCCAGGCGCGCGGCGAAACTGACCTGACGCTTGAAACCATCAACTTCCAGCAAGCCTTCGATGCTGAAGGACAGGCGAAGCTGATCGTGGTCACGCGGCAGGGAAATGACACGCACATTGCTCAGGCGTGGCTCGTAGGCTTCGATGAAATTTTCGATGGCCAGACGGGCCTGACTCAGGGAGTCGTGCAGGCTCAGACGCATGTCATTGAGATCGGGTAGCCCGTAATCGGACAGCGTTTGCACGCTGCCCGCACGGGTGCTGAGCATCTTGGCCAGATGGGCAGCCACGGACGCCATGGCGGAGACCTCGCGGCTCCAGCCGACGCGTTTGTCCGCGTCGCCACCCAGGCGTTCGAAAAGGCTGCCGTATCCAGTCATGAGTTAGCTCCGCTTACTCTTTGTCCAGCTTGCCAACCAGCGACAGGGTGAAATCGGCACCCATGTACTTGAAGTGCGGGCGCACGTTCAGGCTGACGCGGTACCAGCCAGGCTCGCCTTCGACATCGCTGACGATGATCTGGGCAGCGCGCAGTGGACGACGGCCACGGACTTCGGCGCTTGGGTTTTCCTGGTCGGCCACGTACTGGCGGATCCACTTGTTGAGTTCCAGCTCGAGGTCGGTACGTTCTTTCCACGAACCGAGTTGCTCGCGCTGCAGCACTTTCAAGTAGTGAGCCAGGCGGTTGACGATCATCATGTACGGCAGTTGGGTGCCGAGCTTGTAGTTCAGCTCTGCCGCCTTGCCTTCTGCGCTGATGCCGAAGAACTTCGGCTTCTGCACCGAGCTTGCGGAGAAGAACGCCGCGTTGTCGGAGCCTTTGCGCATGGTCAGGGAGATGAAGCCTTCCTCGGCCAGTTCGTATTCACGACGGTCGCTAACCAGAACCTCGGTAGGAATCTTGGTTTCGATTTCGCCCATGCTTTCGAAGTGGTGCAACGGCAGGTCTTCAACCGCGCCACCGCTCTGCGGGCCGATGATGTTCGGGCACCAGCGGAATTTGGCGAAGCTGTCGGTCAGCTTGGTGCCGAACGCATAGGCGGTGTTGCCCCACAGGTAGTGCTCGTGGCTGTTGGCGACGGTTTCTTTGTACACGAACGATTTGACCGGGTTTTCTTCCGGGTCGTACGGGTTACGCAGCAGGAAACGCGGCACGGTCAGGCCAACGTAACGGGAGTCTTCCGACTGGCGGAAGCTCTGCCATTTGGCGAATTGCGGGCCTTCGAAGTGATCTTTCAGATCCTTCAGGTCCGGCAGACCGGTGAAGCTTTCCAGACCGAAGAATTTCGGGCCGGCAGCCGCGATGAACGGCGCGTGGGACATGCAGGCAACGCTGGACACGTACTGCATCAGTTTCACGTCCGGCGAGCTTGGGGACATGAAGTAGTTGGCGATGATCGCGCCAACCGGCTGACCACCGAACTGACCGTATTCAGCGGTGTAGATGTGCTTGTACAGGCCCGATTGCATCACTTCCGGCGAATCTTCGAAATCGTCCAGCAGGTCCTCTTTGGAGACGTTGAGGATTTCGATCTTGATGTTTTCGCGGAAGTTGGTGCGGTCAACCAGCAACTGCAGACCACGCCACGACGACTCCAGGGACTGGAACGCCGGGTGGTGCAGGATCTCGTCCATCTGGCGGCTGAGCTTGGCATCGATCTCGGCGATCATGCGGTCAACCATGGCTTTCTTGACCGGCTCACCGTTGTTCTGCGGCTTGAGCAGCTCTTCGATGAAGGCCGATACACCGCGCTTGGCGATGTCGTAGGCTTCGTCGTCCGGCGTCAGGCGGGTTTCGGCGATGATGCTGTCGAGAATGCTGTATTCGCCGTTCTCGTTGCTCTTTTGCTGTGCTGCGCTAGTGCTCATGGTGTTGGCTTCCTTGGCTGATGGAGACTCAGGCGTCCTGGGCTGCGGCATTCAAGCCCAGCTCACCCAGTACGCGACCGCGGGATTCGTCGTCGGCGAGCACGCCTTCGATGGCTTTGCGGAACGCAGGCGCGTTACCCAGCGGACCTTTGAGGGCCACCAGCGCGTCGCGCAGCTCCATCAGTTTTTTCAGCTCAGGCACTTGCTCGACCAGGCTGGCCGGGTTGAAGTCCTTCATCGAGTTGACGCGCAGTTTCACGGCCAATTCTTCAGTGTCGCCTTCTTCCTGAAGACGGTTCGGTACGCTCAACGTCAGCTGCAACTCTTGCTTGGCCAGCACTTCGTCGAAGGTCATCTTGTCGATGCTGATCGGCTTGCGATCTTCGACTTTACGTTCGTCCTTGCGGTGGGTGTAATCACCGATTGCCAGTAGTTTCAACGGCAGTTCAATCTCTTCCTGAGCACCACCAGTGGCAGGTTTGAAAGTGACGTTGATGCGTTCCTTGGGGGCTACCGAGCCTTCTTTGGCCATGGCTATTCTCCTTGCGGTTGTGGCCCTGGGGCCTATTCGAGTACCACTTCGAGATCGAGGTGGCACAGCCTGCGATAAATCTCTTCCTTGCGTTCACGTACGGCATGGTTCTGCGGTAACAACTCGCAGCAGCTATGCAGTAAATGCAGCACTTCCAGCGCAAGATCGGGCTCCCAGGCGTTCAGGCCTGAGTCCTGTAATGTTTGGTCCAGGGTTTCGAGTTGGGTCTTGGCCAGTTCGTATTTCTTGGCCATGAAGCACAGCCGCGCGAGGGCGAACTGCCAGAAGAATCGGACGCGTCCGCCGTGGGCGCTTTGCAGGCCTTGCTTGAGGATCTGCACGGCGGCCTTGAGGCCGTCCTTGCGCAGGATCGGCAAGACTTCTTCCAGGGCCAGTTCCCAGGCCGGCTGACTGTCGGCGACTTCGACCTTGCGCGGCGCACTGGCGCTTTGCAGATGCGGCATGACGTGGGCGCTGACCCAGGCGCGGGTCGCCGGATCGGCAAACGGGGCGCCGTCATGGAATCGCAATTCGATGATGCCGGGCAGGCGCTGAATCAAAAGCGCGAAGTGGATTTCCACTTCGCGCATAGACATCTCGGCGCTGAGCCCCTGGAGGCACTCCCAGACCATTCGCTGGCCATCGAACCAGAACGGCGCCTTCGCCAGGCTCGCCTCCAGTTCCACCAGCAGGTCAGCGTATTTGGCGTGGTCGTAACGGTCCTGGTAGGCCTTGAGCTTGTCGGCTGGCAAACCACGCAGAACGGTAATCTGCTCGGCATTGCGCTCGGGCACCGCGTCGATGGGCAACCACAACAGTGTGCGATTGAGGCGCAAGGCGCGCAGGTCGGTGGCTTTTTGCTTGAGCCACCAGGCACACAACGGTCGCGCGCTTTCCTGTTGGGCGCGCAGGGCCTTGTGGGCTTCTTTCTCGTTATCGATCGGTGCGCCGGGGGTGAACAGCTGCGTGGCGACTTGTTTGACCTGGGCCACGGCAGCCCCGACCACGCCGGGTTCTGGCTGGTTGTCGGCGGCGCGCTGAACCATGTTTTTCAAGCGGCGGGAGATCGGCAGCAGCAACGGCGCATCGTCGCCCAAGTGCGCGGTGCAAGCGGCATCGAGACCTTCAAGGTGTTCGACCAGCCGCCGGAACATCGGCAACTGCTCTTTGATCGCGACGTTTTCGGTCAGCACCTGCTCAAGACGCGGTACCAACCAACTGATGGCAGCGGAGCGGGTGCGGGCCTTGTTCGGGTGGACTTCGGCCCAGTGGCTTTCGCACAGGTAGTGCAGCAAACCGAGGCCGGCCAGCAGCCCCTGGAATGATTCGCGCTGGTACAGCGCCCAGGTCAGCCAGGCGCCAACCCGCAAATCCTTGGACTGGGTGCGCAGCAGGTTTTCACTGTTTTCGCGGATTTTCAGCCAGTCGATCTGACCGCTTTCGTGCATGGATTGGGCTTTGCCCAGCTCGCTTTCCAGCGCCTCATATTCGCTCGAAAAGCGAACGTCCTCGCCCGCGAAATTCTCTTTGGAAACAGAGGCTTTTGCGAGTTCGAGGTAATGAGCGGAAAGTTTGCTTGAGTAGGACATCCATGACCTTTAATTAGGATTACAGTCATACGTCTATTGGAGTTCCAACGACGCGAGACAGAATCAAAGAGCTGCGATGAGTCTCATCCAATTGAGTTCGTGCTCTTTCAAGTGCGCGCATCGTACTCACGATGATGGCCACTAGCAAGCATCTGGTTAAACAACAAGACGAAGCGTCTCTATTGCTCGTAGGTGAATTCCTTATATATCGCAAGGGATTCCCTGATATCAGTTTAATATTTCCTCACCTGACGTATCGATCGGAAAGCACCGACTTAGAGCCGTCGCTGTCAATCAACCGCGGTCGCTGCCGATTGAATCGCTGCCACGCGTCTGAATCATGACAACAATAAAAATTATTAAATGTAGGAGGCTTCCGAAAGTCGCTGTCATCTTTCAACAAATTGGAGCGACAACAGCCCGCATGAAAAGTGCCACTATAATGATGGCACCCCATACACAAAACAAAGTTCCACATTGGAACTTTCGGTATCGCGGAAATTTCATATCGGGTTTTAAGGAGTGCCTACATTTCCGATGGTTAAACACCGCTCAATTGCGCGTGTTTAAAACGCCTCAAGGTTACTTCCTGCAAGCTACAACACCTTGCGCCGTTGCCTACGGCTACGCCAGAATCCGCCGGCTTGTGCGCCTTGGGGCTGGTCGGTAACTTGGTTCCTGTCACTGCCCATCAGTGATCGGGTTTAGCAGCCCGTGGTTGTTAGTGAGGTGCATAGCGTTTCCTTCAGTCAGGTATTCATATCCCTGCACTTGATGGTGGCTGTGCGTGGGGCGCCCTAGGGCGCGCCGGTTTGCTAACTCCCCGGTCTGCTAACCCGCGCACAGCCGCCACCCATCGTTTAGCAGCGACGTGTGAACGGCTCCATTTCAGGAGCTAGCAAATGTTCAAAGTCACACCCAACCCACCCGACACCGATCCGGTCTCTCCCTACGAAAGCCCCGATTCAAACAAACTCAGCGAAGCCGCCGAACGCGCCCTCGACCATCACTTCCCGCCAGCCGACCCCATACCACCAAAACGCAACGGCCAACTCTTCAGCGTCTGCTCGGGCATCAACCCTGAAACCCTGCTCGCCAATGCCTCGGAAGATTTGCTGTCCATCAGCGCCATCGCCGCCAACCTCGCCGACGATGTGGACGGTTCCCGCCGCTCCGTAGCCCTGGCGCTCAGCCGCATGGCTGACGGCGTGCATTTGTTGGTGGAGCGAACACTGGATTATCTGGATGAGCCGGAGATGGCGGCGATTTTCGCCAAGCAACAAAGCCGCGTCATCTAATCCGTCACCCATAAAAAAATGGGCACCCAACCTCGTTGGCGTGCCCATTTTTTATCCCGCTCACCCGCTACGCGGGAAGTCGGTGCGTGTTACGGATTAACGCTGTCTTTCAACGATTTGCCTGGCTTGAACGCAACAGTGTTGCTGGCCTTGATTTTGACGGGCTCACCGGTTTGCGGGTTTTTGCCGGTGCGGGCACCGCGGTGGCGTTGCAGGAAGGTACCGAAGCCCACCAGCGTGACGCTGTCCTTGCGGTGCAGAGCGCCGGTGATTTCTTCGAGAACGGCGTTGAGAACGCGGTTAGCCTGCTCTTTGGTGAGGTCTGCTTTTTCAGCAATTGCAGCGGCGAGATCTGGTTTACGCATTAGTGAAGCCCCTTTGACGGTTTTTTGTTGTTATGTCCGTGCTGTTCTCGTTGGAACAGCGCCCAAAGCGCCGCAGATGCTCTACTCTGCGGCAGACGGGAATGAGGATGGCACGCAGCGAAGAGCCGCGCCAGTCTCGGCGCGACCTTTGTATGGGCAAAAGAGGGGTGATTCCGACAGAACGACCGGTATTTACGCCAGCAGTGCCGGAAGCTCTTTGTTCAGGGCCAGTTTTTCCATCACCGCCGCGCCTGTCAGGGCATATCCCAGCAGTTTGCCGCTGGCATCGCGGCACAATACCTTGATGTCCGCGCCCTGCCCTTCGACTGTCCAGACGCCCTCCAAACCCCGTGGTGGCGGTGAAACCACCAAGGGGCAGACCGGCGTTTTAACGGTGATGGGCATCGGGCCATAACTGACCGCCGTCGGGTTTCCGGCGAGGGTCTGGGCCAGCGCTCTCGCACAGCTCATGAGGGGCATCACGTACAACAGATTCAGCCCATCGACTTCGGCGCAGTCGCCCAAGGCATAGATATTGGCGTGGGAGGTTTTCAGCTGACGATCGACCACCACGCCGCGATTGACCTGCACACCGGCCGCCGCCGCCAGGTCGATGCGCGGACGCAGACCGATGGCCGACACCACCACATCGCAAGGGATCACCTGGCCATCGGACAGATGCGCTTCCAGTCCGTCAGCAACGCGCTGCAAGCGATTGAGCACCGGCCCGAGGTGGAAGCGTGCGCCGAGGCTTTCCAGCCCGGCCTGGACCGCAGCGGCCGCCGCCGGGTGCAACAGGGTCGGCATGACCTGCTCGCACGGTGCAACCAGTTGCACCTCGTAGCCGCCGAGGACCAGGTCGTTGGCGAACTCGCAGCCGATCAGACCGGCGCCCAGCAACAACACCCGACGCTTGCCGGCCGCCGCTGCGCGAAAACGTGCGTAATCTTCCAGATCGTTGATCGGGAAGACTGCGTCAGCCGCGTCGCCTTCGATCGGCACTCGCACGGTTTCCGCGCCCCAGGCGAGGATCAGGTCACGGTAAAACACCGCTTCCTCACCGACCCACAAGCGCTTGTGGCCAGGGTCGATGCCGCTGATGCGCGTATGCGTACGCACTTCGGCCTTCAATTGCTCGGCCATGGTGCCCGGTTCAGCCATGCTCAGGCCGTCGGCGTCTTTGTTTTTGCCGAAGCCGGTGGAGAGCATCGGCTTGGAGTAGGAGCGTCCGTCATCGGCAGTAATCAGCAGCAGCGGGGTTTCGCCATCGAGTTTGCGAAACTCCCGGGCCAGGTTGTAGCCAGCCAGCCCGGTACCGACGATCACGACAGGTGCGTTCATTCCTTACTCCTCTAATTGTTTTAAGCAGCGATTTCGATCATTTCGAAATCCATCTTGCCCACGCCGCAGTCCGGGCACAGCCAGTCTTCCGGTACGTCTTGCCACAGTGTGCCCGGCGCAATGCCGTCGTCCGGCCAGCCTTCGGCTTCGTTATAGATCAGGCCACAGACCACACATTGCCACTTTTTCATTGGGTTCATCCTCAGGATTCAGGCTTATTGCCGGCGCGAACGGTCGATGGTTGGAGCGCTGCCGTCCGGCTCAGCGCGTTTTGTACTGATCGGGCCCGGCAGATGCAAGCCTGTTCGACGCAATGGCCGGCCGGATCAATCAAAATCACAGGCTGACATGGTAAGCTCGCCGCCTCATTTGCTGCCAATAATGACTCACTGTGCCGCACTCAAAATCCCCTGCCGCGACCCCGCTTTGGCTCCCTCGAAGCCAACTGACGCCCCTCCCCGACATGTCTACGCTCGACTGGCTGTTCGACGAAGGCTCTTTGACCCGACGGCTGATCCGTTTGTCGAATGACGGTTTCAGCGTCACGCCACTCTTCGAAGGCTGGCAACCGCTGCGCGCCGACGAATGTGCCGCGCTGGACTTGGCCGAAGGCAGCGAGGGCTGGGTGCGCGAGGTGTATCTGCGCGGCCACGGCGAAGCCTGGGTGTTTGCCCGCAGCGTGGCGGCGCGCAGTGCGTTGCAGGGCGATGGGTTGCACATGGACGAATTGGGCAGCCGCTCCCTGGGCGAATTGCTGTTTTGCGATCAGGCATTTCAACGGCGCGTCATTGAGGTTTGTCACTATCCTCAGGAGTGGCTGCCGATGGAGTCCCGGGCACCTGAGCTGTGGGGCCGCCGTTCGCGTTTCGACCGCGGCGCCTTGAGCGTGCTGGTGGCCGAAATTTTCTTGCCGACCTTGTGGAACGCTACTCGCGCCCATCCGGAGAATTGCTGATGTATCAGAGCCTGCTCAAGTCCCTGAATCACTTGAATCCACGGGCCTGGGATTTCATTCAGCTGACCCGCATGGACAAACCGATCGGCATTTATCTGCTGCTGTGGCCGACGCTGTGGGCTCTGTGGATTGCCGGCAAAGGGTCGCCCTCGTTGGCCAACATCGTTATTTTCGTCCTCGGTGTGGTGCTGACCCGCGCCGGCGGCTGCGTGATCAACGATTGGGCGGACCGCAAGGTCGACGGCTACGTGAAACGCACCGAACAGCGGCCATTGGTGAGCGGCAAGATCAGTTCCAAAGAAGCGCTGGTGTTTTTCGCGCTGCTGATGGGCGTGAGTTTCCTGCTGGTGTTGTGCACCAATGCGGCAACGGTCTGGCTGTCGTTCGGTGGCTTGGCGCTGGCCTTCACTTACCCGTTCATGAAGCGCTACACCTATTACCCACAAGTGGTGCTGGGCGCGGCGTTCTCCTGGGGGATGCCAATGGCGTTCACCGCCGAAACCGGTGAACTCCCGGCGGCGGCGTGGTTGCTGTGGATCGCCAACCTGCTGTGGACGGTGGCCTACGACACCTATTACGCCATGACCGACCGCGACGACGATTTGAAGATCGGCGTGAAATCCACGGCGATTCTGTTTGGTGATGCGGACCGGATGATCATCCTGATCCTGCAAGGGTTGGCGTTGGGTTGCCTGCTGCTGGCCGGGTCGAAATTCGAGTTGGGCGGCTGGTTCCACCTGGGATTGCTGGCGGCGGCGGGCTGTTTTGCGTGGGAGTTCTGGTACACCCGCGGCAAGGACCGGATGCGTTGCTTCAAGGCGTTTCTGCACAACCACTGGGCCGGGTTGGCGATTTTTGTCGGGATTGTGCTGGATTACGCGTTGCATTGACCGTTGGAAAAGATCGCAGCCTGCGCCAGCTCCAACAGGGGGATGGAGCGACCGCAGGCTGTGAACTGTTTACGGCACAGGCGAATCGCTTATTTATGCTCGCGCATGACGTGCCAGACGTCCTTCATATTGTCGCCTGCCATGTCACCGGGTTTTTTGTCCTTCATGAACATGTAAAGCGGCTTGCCGTCATAGGCCCACTGCATCTTACCGTCGTCACGCTTGATCGTGCTCCACTTGCCTTCGGGCTTGGCGCCCGCCGGCGCCATCATTGGTGGCCAGTATTCAGCGCACTCGCCGTTGCACATCGACTTGCCGCCCGAGTCCTTGTCGTACATGTACACCGTCATGCCCTTGTGATCGACCATCATCCCGTCTTTCATCATCGCCGGCTCGGCGGCGAAGGCCAGTGTCGGCAGCGTTAGCGCAGCCGTGACCAGCAGAGCCTTCCAGGTTTGAGCAATGTGTTTCATGGAAACCTTCCTTTTGTGGTTGTCAGGATTCGGAATTAGAGCTTAGTTCAGGATCATGACAATCGCCGGGCGACTAAAATACTGTCACACGACTGCAATAATTCCGTTATCTAATGCGGCGCAAGACAGTTAAATGACAAGAGGATTAAGGCATGGTTGGCAGGAGCATTCTGATCGTCGACGACGAAGCGCCCATTCGCGAAATGATCGCCGTTGCGTTGGAAATGGCCGGCTATGACTGCATGGAGGCTGAGAACTCGCAGCAGGCCCACGCCATCATTGTCGACCGCAAGCCGGACCTGATCCTGCTCGACTGGATGCTGCCCGGCACGTCCGGCATCGAGCTGGCCCGACGCCTCAAGCGCGATGAGCTGACCGGGGACATCCCGATTATCATGCTCACCGCCAAGGGTGAAGAGGACAACAAGATCCAGGGCCTGGAAGTCGGTGCCGATGACTACATCACCAAACCCTTTTCCCCACGTGAGCTGGTTGCGCGCCTGAAGGCCGTACTGCGCCGTGCCGGTCCTACCGATGGCGAGACGCCGATCGAAGTCGGCGGCCTGCTGCTGGACCCGATCAGCCACCGCGTGACCATCGACGGCAAACCCGCCGAGATGGGCCCGACCGAATACCGCCTGCTGCAATTCTTCATGACCCACCAGGAACGTGCCTACACCCGTGGCCAGTTGCTGGACCAGGTCTGGGGCGGCAACGTCTATGTTGAAGAGCGCACCGTCGACGTGCACATCCGCCGCCTGCGCAAAGCCCTCGGCGATGCTTACGAAAATCTGGTACAAACCGTGCGCGGCACCGGCTACCGGTTCTCCACCAAGGCCTGATCCGGGCCTTTCCCGCCCGACAAGCTGACAAGGACGCGCGTTCAAGTGAACCAAAACTGGCATGGCACCCTGATCCGCCACATGCTGCTGCTGGTCACCGCCTGCCTGGTGATCGGCCTGATTACCGGCTATTACGGCTGGAGCCTCGCCGCGGGCCTGGGCCTTTATCTGGCCTGGACGCTCAAGCAACTGCTGCGTCTGCACGAATGGCTGCGCCTGCACAAATCCGATGAAGCACCGCCCGATGGCTATGGCCTGTGGGGCGAAGTGTTCGACAGCATTTACCACCTGCAGCGTCGCGACCAACGTGTGCGCGGGCGTCTGCAAGCGGTGATCGACCGGGTCCAGGAGTCGACTGCAGCGCTGAAAGACGCAGTGATCATGCTCGACAGCGACGGCAACCTCGAATGGTGGAACCGCGCCGCCGAAACGCTGCTCGGCCTCAAGACACCACAAGACAGCGGTCAGCCGGTGACCAACCTGGTGCGCCATCCGCGCTTTAAGGAATACTTCGAGCAGGACAGCTATGCCGAGCCGCTGGAAATCCCGTCACCGATCAATGATCGCCTGCGCATTCAGCTGTACATCACCCGCTACGGCAACAACGAACACTTGATGCTGGTGCGCGACGTGACGCGTATCCATCAACTGGAACAGATGCGCAAAGACTTCATCGCCAACGTCTCCCATGAACTGCGCACGCCGTTGACGGTGATTTGCGGCTATCTGGAAACCCTGCTCGACAACGTCGAGGACGTGAACCCGCGCTGGTCCCGTGCCTTGCAGCAGATGCAGCAGCAAGGTGGGCGCATGCAGACCTTGCTCAACGATTTGCTGCTGTTGGCCAAACTGGAAGCCACCGATTACCCGTCGGACAACCAACCGGTGGCCATCGACGGCTTGCTGCAATCGATCAAGAGCGACGCTCAGCAACTGTCCGCCCAGCGCAATCAGAAGATCACCCTGGAAGCCGACCCGACGATTCTCCTCAAGGGCAGCGAAGCCGAGTTGCGCAGCGCATTTTCCAATCTGGTGTTCAATGCGGTGAAATACACACCGGCCGAAGGCAATATCCGCATTCGCTGGTGGGGTGATGAGCAAGGCGCACACCTGAGCGTGCAGGATTCCGGGATCGGCATCGACAGCAAACACCTGCCGCGCCTGACCGAACGCTTCTACCGCGTCGATTCCAGCCGCAACTCCAACACCGGCGGCACAGGGCTCGGGCTGGCGATCGTCAAACACGTGCTGCTGCGCCACCGCGCACGGATGGAAATCAGCAGTGTGCCGGGCCACGGCAGCACGTTTACCTGCCATTTTGCGCCGGCCCAGGTCACCAAATCCCGGGTCATCAGCGCCGCCGACTGATACCGGCGAGCACTCGCCACTAGGCAATCGCCCGGTCAGCCGCTACATTGGCTGACTTGCGCCTGCCCTTCAGGCGCACTTTTTTCTTTCCTTTCGAATACACGGAAACCGCAAAACTCCATCATGGACCCTTCCCCTGGCTTGACCCTCGCGACACTCTTCGCCGATTTCGGCATGATTCTTTTTGCTCTGATCCTGGTTTTGCTCAACGGTTTTTTCGTTGCGGCGGAATTTGCCATGGTCAAACTGCGCTCGACCCGTGTCGAGGCCATCGCTGATAAAAACGGCTGGCGCGGACACATCCTGCGCACCGTTCACAGTCAGCTCGATGCTTACCTGTCGGCGTGCCAATTGGGTATCACCCTCGCCTCCCTCGGCCTCGGCTGGGTCGGTGAGCCGGCGTTCGCGCACATCCTCGAGCCGATCCTTGAAGCCGTCGGCGTGCAGTCGGCCGAAGTGATCAAAGGCGTGTCGTTCTTCGCCGCGTTCTTCGTCATCTCGTACCTGCACATCGTGGTCGGTGAGTTGGCCCCGAAATCCTGGGCCATCCGCAAACCCGAGCTGCTGTCGCTCTGGACCGCCGTGCCGCTGTACCTGTTCTACTGGGCCATGTACCCGGCCATTTACCTGCTCAACGCCAGCGCCAACACGATCCTGCGGATCGCCGGCCAAGGTGAACCCGGCCCTCATCACGAGCACCATTACAGCCGTGAAGAACTGAAACTGATCCTGCACTCCAGCCGTGGCCAGGACCCGAGCGACCAAGGCATGCGCGTTTTGGCCTCCGCGGTGGAAATGGGCGAGCTGGAAGTGGTCGACTGGGCCAATTCCCGGGAAGACCTGGTGACGCTGGAATTCAACGCGCCGCTGAAGGAAATCCTGGCGATGTTCCGTCGCCACAAGTTCAGCCGTTATCCGGTGTACGACAGCGATCGTCAGGAGTTCGTCGGCCTGCTGCACATCAAGGATTTGCTGCTGGAACTGGCAGCCCTTGACCACATTCCCGAGTCGTTCAACCTCGCCGAACTAACCCGGCCGCTGGAGCGTGTTTCGCGCCATATGCCGCTGTCGCAGTTGCTGGAACAGTTCCGCAAAGGCGGCTCGCACTTCGCCGTGGTTGAAGAAGCCGATGGCAACATCATCGGCTACCTGACCATGGAAGACGTGCTGGAAGTATTGGTCGGCGACATTCAGGACGAACACCGCAAGGCTGAGCGCGGGATCCTCGCGTACCAGCCGGGCAAGCTGCTGGTGCGCGGCGACACGCCGCTGTTCAAGGTCGAGCGCCTGCTGGGCATCGATCTGGACCACATCGAAGCCGAAACCCTCGCCGGGCTGGTCTACGAAACCCTGAAACGGGTGCCGGAAGAGGAAGAAGTGCTGGAAGTCGAAGGCTTGCGGATCATCATCAAGAAGATGAAAGGGCCGAAGATCATTCTGGCCAAGGTGTTGATGCTCGATTGATACGCTGATCCGGATCCGCGTCGATCCCTTCGCGAGCAAGCCCGCTCCCACATTGGAATGCATTTCAAATGTGGGAGCGGCGGTGCGGCGGTCCGACTTGCTCGCGAAGGCGTCAGAACAGGCAACACCTCACTGTTTGCCGAGCGCAAAGTTTGACAGGCTGCCCACCGGTTGATTGAACTGGTACGGGATCGACACCAGCCCCAACCCGGTATTGCGCTGCACCACGAAATGCAGGTGCGGCCCGCTGCTGTTGCCGGTATTGCCCGACAAGGCCAGCGGACTCCCTACCGACACCCGCTGCCCCTCGCGAACGCTCACCGAACCTCGCTTGAGGTGCAGGTACACGCCCATCGTCCCGTCATCGTGCAGCACCCGCACGAAATTACCCGACGGATCGGTGCCGCGCCCGGTCTGGGCATTCTCGGTTTTCACCACTACACCGCCTCGCGCCGCAATGATCTGCGTGCCTTCGGGCATGGCGATGTCCATGGCGTAGCGGTTCTTGGGACCAAAGTGGCTGTATTGACCGTTGGCGCCCTGACTCAACCGAAACGGCCCGCCACGCCACGGCAGCGGGTACCGATAGGCCATGGTGGCGCCTGAGGGGTCGCCCAGGGAGTATTCAAATTTTGGGGTATACGCGAGCGGCCTTTCGGGCTTCGTGGCCGTGAGCAGCGCCAGACGAATACTGCTGCGTGCCGGCATCACCCGGCGAATCGGCCGGCTTGGCGCACCACTGACGTTCTTCAGCCCGCCGAAGCTCAACTCGATTTCTACCGGCGCATACAGGTCATTGCGCACGTAAACGCTGTCCACGCCCTTCTTCTTCGTGATGACGACGTACACCTGGCGCTCAAGATTCTCGACCATGCGATCACGAAAAACGAACACCTTGGAGCCCGCCGTGGGGCGGTCGCTGTAGGAGACCACGCCACTGGCGTCGGTGGACTTGTAGATCGTCATGGCCATCGCCGAGGCGGATGCCATGAAAAGACCGCAGAAAAACAGCAGGCGCGCGAGCATGGGCAAGATTCTGTCGAGTAAGGCCTGGGTAGGAGCCTAGCAGCTGCAATGGACCCGGGTAGTCGACAGATGTTTCAAAATGGGCCGTTCAGCGGATGTGCGGTGAATTCGAAGGCCTCATCGCGAGCAAGCTCGCTCCCACAGGGGAATGCATTCCAATGTGGGAGCGAGCCTGCTCGCGATGGCGGCCTGACAGACGATACCGAACTTAAGCGCCGGGTACGAAATGCTTCTGCGCCGTACCACGCGCTATCAACCGGGAGATGTAGTCGAGCTTCTGCGCATCCTGGTCGACGAAGCGGAAGGTCAGTTGCAACCAGTCGCTGTCGGGCTTCGGCTCGTGGGCGACGATGGCGTGCAGGTAGCCGTTCAGACGGGCGGTTTCGGCGTTATCGCCCTGTTCCAGGTCGAGCACGGCGCTGTCGAGCACTTGCGGCAGGGAGTCGGTGCGTTTCACCACCAGCAGTGCTTCCTTGAGACTCAAGGCCTTGATCACACATTGCTGAATGCCGTTCGGCAGGCGCAGTTGGCCCTGACCACGACCGCCCGTTGGCGCTGCGGAGGACGCTGGAGGCTTGATCGGCGGGCTGTTGAGCAGACCGCGAGACGGAGCAGCCGCCGGGGCCGGCGCGGCGGCGGCAGGTTTGGCGAACGGGTTGACCGGCGCCGCTGCTGGCGCGACCACGGCAGCCTTGCCGCCGGTCAATGCGCTCAGGGAATCGTTGCCGAACGCCGAGTTCATTTTGGTCGGCGCGCTGTTCATCAAGGTGTCGAGCTTGCCCACTTTGTTCAGGGCCTGCTTGACCTTGGTCAGCAGTTGCTCGTTGGTGAACGGCTTGCTGACGTAGCCTGAAACCCCGGCCTGGATCGCCTGGACGACGTTCTCTTTATCGCCACGGCTGGTCACCATCACGAACGGCATGGTCTTGAGGTTGTCCTGCTCGCGGCACCAGGTCAGCAGCTCCAGACCGGACATTTCCGGCATTTCCCAGTCGCACAGGACCAGGTCGAACGCTTCCCGAGCCAGCAAGGCCTGAGCCTTCTTGCCGTTAACCGCGTCTTCGATCCGGATCCCCGGGAAGTAGTTGCGCAAGCACTTCTTCACCAGGTCACGAATGAACGACGCGTCGTCCACGACCAACACACTGACCTTACTCATCCATCACCCCTTTAAAAAATCCCGGCAAGCATACCGCTTTGCTGATGGCACATTGCCAAAAACCTTCAGTCACGCCGGGACTTTTCGTTCGCGGGTGCTGCTTTCGAATTCATCAACCACAAACAAAAACGCCCGGCCAAAAGGCCGGGCGCTTTTCTCAGGCAATCTTACTTATCGTCAGCTTTGCCCGGAACATTAGCGGTTTCGCCACTTGTGCCTTCAACTTCTTCTTTCATGCGCTTGAGGCCCAGGTGACGCACGTCGGTGCCGCGCACCAGGTAAATCACCAGCTCCGAGATATTGCGTGCGTGGTCGCCGATCCGTTCCAGCGAACGCAGCACCCAAATGATGCTCAAGACCCGCGAGATAGAGCGCGGGTCTTCCATCATGTAGGTGGCGAGCTCACGCAACGCGGTTTTGTATTCGCGGTCGATGATCTTGTCGTACTGGGCCACCGACAACGCCAGGTCGGCGTCGAAACGGGCAAAGGCGTCCAGCGCATCGCGAACCATGTTGCGGACCTGGTCGCCGATGTGGCGAACCTCGACGTAGCCTCGTGGGGCTTCGCCTTCTTCGCACAACTGGATGGCACGACGGGCGATCTTGGTCGCTTCGTCACCGATACGTTCCAGGTCGATCACCGACTTGGAGATGCTGATGATCAAACGCAAGTCCGACGCTGCCGGCTGACGACGGGCCAGAATGCGCAGGCATTCTTCGTCGATGTTGCGTTCCATCTGGTTGATCTGATCGTCGATCTCGCGAACCTGCTGGGCCAGGCCGGAGTCGGCCTCGATCAGCGCGGTCACCGCGTCGTTGACCTGCTTTTCCACTAGCCCGCCCATGGCCAGGAGGTGGCTGCGCACTTCCTCGAGCTCAGCGTTGAACTGCGCGGAGATGTGATGGGTAAGGCCTTCTTTACTAATCATGTTGGCGTCCTTGGAGCGTCCGGTAAGGTGCGGTGGACCGCAGCGTCAGTTCAGTGAGCAACAACAGCTTCCTAGCCGTAGCGACCCGTGATGTAGTCTTCGGTCTGCTTCTTCGCCGGATTGGTGAACAGGGTGTCGGTGTCGCCGAATTCCACCAGTTTGCCCATGTACATGAACGCCGTGTAGTCGGAAACCCGCGCGGCCTGTTGCATGTTGTGGGTCACGATGACGATGGTGAACTTCGATTTCAGTTCGTAGATCAGCTCTTCGACTTTCAGCGTGGAGATCGGGTCGAGTGCCGAGCACGGTTCGTCGAGCAGCAGCACCTCCGGCTCCACGGCGATGGTGCGAGCGATCACCAGACGTTGTTGCTGACCGCCGGACAGGCCAAGTGCCGACTCGTGCAGACGATCTTTGACTTCGTCCCACAGTGCCGCGCCTTTCAACGCCCACTCGACGGCTTCGTCGAGTACGCGTTTTTTGTTGATGCCCTGGATGCGCAGGCCGTAGACCACGTTCTCGTAGATGGTTTTCGGGAACGGGTTCGGCTTCTGGAACACCATGCCCACGCGACGACGCAACTCGGCTACGTCTTCGCCCTTACGGTAAATGTTGTTGCCGTAGAGGTTGATCTCGCCTTCGACACGGCAGCCATCCACCAGGTCGTTCATGCGGTTGAAGGTGCGCAGCAGCGTGGACTTGCCGCAACCGGACGGGCCGATGAAGGCGGTCACGCGCTGTTTCGGGATGTTCATGCTGACGTCGTACAGCGCTTGTTTGTCGCCGTAGAACAGGCTCAGGCCCGGCACTTCAATGGCCACGGTTTCCTGTTCGAGACTCAGGCTCTGTTTGTCGCGGCCCAGCGCCGACATGTTGATGCCGTGGGTATGTGCTTCGTGCTGCATGGGAGGCTCCCTGTGCTAACAAATTCGGTTCAGTGAGCGGCTGGCATTGAGGCCAGCAGCCCATTCAATTTTTGCGGCAGCTATCAGCTATCCAGCGCTTTGTATTTTTCGCGCAGGTGGTTACGGATATAGACGGCCGACAGGTTAAGCGTGGCGATCACCAGCACCAGCAGCAACGCCGTGGCATACACCAGCGGCCGCGCGGCTTCGACGTTCGGGCTCTGGAAGCCGACGTCATAAATATGGAAGCCCAGGTGCATGATCTTCTGGTCCAGGTGCAAGTACGGGTAGTTGCCATCCACCGGCAGCGACGGCGCCAGTTTCACCACACCTACCAGCATCAGCGGCGCCACTTCACCCGCGGCGCGAGCCACGGCGAGGATCATGCCGGTCATCATCGCCGGGCTAGCCATCGGCAGTACGATCTTCCACAAGGTTTCAGCCTTGGTTGCGCCGAGGGCCAACGAGCCTTCGCGCACGGTGCGAGGAATCCGCGCCAGACCTTCTTCCGTGGCCACGATCACCACCGGCACCGCCAGCAACGCCAGGGTCAGGGACGCCCAGAGCAGACCCGGCGTGCCAAAGGTCGGCGCCGGCAGCGCTTCAGGGAAGAACAACCGGTCGACTGAACCACCCAACACATAAACAAAGAAGCCCAGACCGAACACGCCGTAAACGATCGCAGGAACGCCCGCCAGGTTGTTCACGGCAATGCGGATCAAGCGAGTCATGGTGTTCTGTTTCGCATATTCACGCAGGTAAACCGCTGCCAACACGCCGAACGGCGTCACGATCATCGCCATGATCAACGTCATCATCACGGTGCCGAAAATCGCCGGGAAGATCCCGCCTTCGGTGTTCGCTTCACGCGGGTCGTCGCTCAAGAACTCCCAGACCTTGCTGAAGTAGAAGCCGATCTTGGTGAAGGTGTTCATGCCGTTCGGCTGGTAGGCGTGAACCACTTTGCCAATGCCGATTTCGATCTCTTTGCCGTTGGCATCGCGGGCCGTCAGGCTGTCGCGGTTGAACTGGGCGTGCAGGTCGTTCAGGCGAGCTTCGATGTCCTGATAACGAGCGTTCAGTTCGGCGCGCTCGGACTCCATGTCCGCTTGCGCGGTAGCGTCCATCGTGCCGGTCAGTTCCAGCTTGCGACCGTGCAGGCGCACGCGCTCGAGGCCGGCGTTGATTGCGCCAATGTCGGTTTTTTCCAGGCTCTTGAGCTGTGCGGCAAGCTGGTTGACGCGAGCGACACGGGCCTGCAGCTCAGGCCATGCAGCTTCACCTTCAGCGATGACCTTGCCGTCCTGTTTGACGTTGACCAGGTAGCCGTAGAAGTTGCCCCACTCACGACGCTCGATGGTCATCAGCTCTGGCGGGGTCGTTTGGTTAGTCAGCCACTCGCCGACGATCCAGGTGAAGTCGGTGCCGTTCAGGTCACGGTTGCCGACCTTGATCAGCTCGCGGGTCATGAACTCCGGGCCCTGATCGGGCACCGGCAGGCCAGCGCTTTTCAGGCGCTCGCGCGGCACTTCTTCTTTCTGCACCACTTCGCCGATGACGAGGTGATTGGCCTGGCCCGGCACGTCGTAACTGGCGTGCACCAGATCCGCCGGCCAGAAATGGCCCAGACCGCGCACGGCAATCACTGCCAGCAAGCCAATGGTCATGATGACCGCGATGGACACCGCGCCACCGCTGATCCAGACGCCGGGGGCGCCGCTCTTGAACCATCCTTTCAGGGAGTTCTGTTTCACAGACTTCTACCTTTCTTAAAGCGACGAGTATTTCTTGCGCAGACGCTGACGAATCAGTTCCGCGAGGGTGTTCATGACGAAGGTGAACATCAGCAGCACCAGCGCCGAGAGGAACAGCACGCGGTAGTGGCTGCCGCCGACTTCCGATTCGGGCATTTCCACCGCAACGTTGGCCGCCAGGGTGCGCAGGCCTTCGAACAGGTTCATTTCCATGACCGGAGTGTTGCCGGTGGCCATCAGCACGATCATGGTTTCACCGACCGCACGGCCCATGCCGATCATCAGCGCCGAGAAAATACCCGGGCTGGCGGTGAGGATCACCACGCGAGTCATGGTCTGCCATGGCGTGGCACCGAGGGCCAGAGAACCGAGGGTCAAACCGCGAGGCACGCTGAACACGGCGTCTTCGGCGATGGAGTAGATGTTCGGGATCACCGCGAAGCCCATGGCCAGACCGACCACCAGAGCGTTGCGCTGGTCGTAGGTGATACCCAGGTCGTGGGAGATCCACATGCGCATGTCGCCGCCGAAGAACCAGGTTTCCATGTACGGGCTCATGTACAGCGACAACCAGCCCACGAACAGGATCACCGGGATCAGGATCGCGCTTTCCCAGCCTTCCGGCACTTTCAGGCGGATCGATTCAGGCAAGCGGCTGAAGGTGAAACCTGCTACCAGAATGCCGATCGGCAAGAGCATCAGCAGGCTGAAAATGCCTGGTAAGTGCCCTTCTACATACGGCGCGAGGAACAGGCCGGCGAAGAAGCCGAGGATCACCGTCGGCATCGCTTCCATCAACTCGATCACCGGTTTGACCTTGCGGCGCAAGCTTGGGGCCATGAAGTATGCGGTGTAGATCGCCGCAGCGACGGCCAGCGGCGCGGCCAACAGCATGGCGTAGAACGCGGCCTTCAAGGTACCGAAGGTCAGCGGAGACAAGCTCAGCTTGGGTTCGAAGTCAGTGTTGGCGGCGGTCGATTGCCAGACGTATTTCGGCTCGTCGTAGTTCTCGTACCAGACCTTGCTCCACAACGCGCTCCACGACACTTCCGGGTGCGGGTTGTCGAGCAGCAACGGTTGAATCTTGCCGCCCGCCTCCACGATCACCCGGTTGGCCCGTGGCGACAGACCGAAAATGCCTTGGCCATCGACCACCTGATCCACCAGCAAGGTGCGGTGGGCGGTGCTGTGGAACACGCCGAGCTTGCCGGACGCGTCGAGCGCGATGAAGCCTTTGCGACGTTCTTCAGCGGTGATTTCAACGATCGGCGCCGTGCCCATCTGGAAGTTACGAATCTGCTTCAGACGCAGTTCGCCATCGTGGTCGCGGGCCATGAACCATTGGGCCAGACCGCCCTTGGAATCGCCGAGGATCAGCGAGATCCCGCCCACCAGTTGAGTACTGGCAGTGATTTGCGCTTCGCCATCATCCAGCAGTTTGTAGCGACCGTTGAGGCTCTTGTCGCGCAGGCTGAACACGTCGGCCTGGGCGCGACCGTTAATCACGTAGAGCCACTGCTGACGCGGGTCGACGAAGATGTTCTTCACCGGCTCGGTCATCTGCGGCAGATCGATGCGCTTCTGCTCATTGGTGATTTCGCCGGTCATCATGTTTTCTTCGCTGGTCAGCGACAAAACATTGAGCTGCGAACCCGTGGAGCCGACCAGCATCAGCGTCGTATCGGTGGCGTTGAGGCTGACGTGCTCCAAGGCTCCGCCCGCCTCGTTCAGCGCAATCGGCGTTTCGCCGTACGGGTATTCGATGGCCGGCGAGATGGTTTTTTTGCCGTCCGGGTAGCTGACTTTATAAGTGTGACGGAACACCAGCGCCTGGCCGTTGGACAAGCCCACTGCCACCAATGGATGGCCTGGTTGGTCTTCGCCGATGGAGGTCACGGTAGTGCCGGCCGGAATCGACAGATCGACACGCTTGAGTTCAGCGCCACTGTCGATATCGAAGAACAACGCCTGGCCCTTGTCGGAAACCCGCATGGCGACCTGGTTCTGCTCTTCCAGGGAGATCATCAACGGCTTGCCGGCGTCTTGCATCCAGGCGGGCGTGATGGCGTCCTTGGCGGTCAGGTCGGCGCCCTGAAACAGGGGCGCGACAACGTAAGCGAGGAAGAAAAAGATCAGCGTGATCGCGCCGAGAACGGCGAGGCCGCCCACAAGGACGTACCAGCGGGTCAGGCGATCTTTGAGCGCGCGGATGCGGCGCTTGCGTTGCAGCTCAGGCGTATTGAAGTCAATTCGCTTGGGGGGATTAGTAGTCATGGTGGAATTGGCCAGATCATTCATTCGCACACCCTAGCGATCCTGTATGACAGAAAGATGACAATGCAGTGACGCAACAAATCCGCCGCCTGTGGGAACTGGCAGCGGACTGAAAATTTGGGGGTTGTAGGAGCTGTCGAGGGAACCGAGGCTGCGATCTTTTGATCTTGCGGTTAGAGGCCAGATCAAAAGATCGCAGCCTCGTTTCACTCGACAGCTCCTACAGAGTCCGGGATTACCCCGGACTCAGGGTTTTACTTTTTTGCGACTTCAGCGCCGCCTTCCTGCAGACCCAGGTCAGCCAGTGCTTTTGCAGCAACCTTGGCCGGCAGTGGGATGTAGCCGTCTTTCACTACAACTTCCTGGCCCTGTTTGGACAGAACCAGTTTCACGAACTCGGCTTCCAGCGGGGCCAGAGGCTTGTTCGGTGCTTTGTTGACGTAAACGTAGAGGAAACGCGACAGCGGGTACTTGCCGTTCAGGGCGTTTTCTTCGGTGTCTTCGATGAATTCAGTGGTGCCTTTTTTGGCCAGAGCCACAGTCTTCACGCTAGCGGTTTTGTAGCCGATGCCCGAGTAACCGATGCCGTTCAGCGAGGAGCTGATCGACTGCACGACCGAAGCCGAGCCTGGTTGTTCGTTGACGTTTGGCTTGTAGTCGCCTTTGCACAGGGCTTCTTCTTTGAAGTAGCCGTAGGTGCCGGATACCGAGTTACGACCGAACAGTTGAACTGGCTTGTTGGCCAGGTCGCCGGTCACGCCCAGGTCACCCCAGGTTTTCACGTCGGTTTTAGCGCCGCACAGACGAGTCGAGGAGAAGATCGCGTCGACTTGCTCCATGGTCAGGTGCTGGATCGGGTTGTCTTTGTGAACGAAGACAGCCAGGGCGTCCACGGCAACCGGGATAGCAGTTGGCTTGTAGCCGTACTTCTGCTCGAAGGCAGCCAGTTCGGTGTCCTTCATCTTGCGGCTCATCGGGCCCAGGTTAGAGGTGCCTTCAGTCAGCGCAGGTGGCGCAGTGGCGGAGCCAGCGGCCTGAATCTGGATGTTTACGTTCGGGTATTCTTTTTTGTAGTTCTCAGCCCACAGGGTCATGAGGTTGGCCAGGGTATCGGAGCCGACGCTGGACAGGTTGCCCGACACACCAGTGGTTTTGGTGTAGCTCGGGATAGCAGGGTCAACAGCGGCAACCGCGTTGGCAGTCGCAACGCCAGCAGCGACAAAAGTCATTGCCGCCATCAAACGCTTCAGTTTCATGCCTTACTCCTAGCAGATAGGTGTGTTAAGTCGGGGCCAAGTATCAGCAGGCCGTGTGAACACTCTATGGCTGAAATATGACAATTGGATGAAAGGCCAGCATTCGATCTTTTGCTGGGGCACCGCGTTATCGTTCTTCGCGAGCAAGCCCGCTCCCACACTGGATCTGCGTCTGAACACAGAGTTTGTGTCCAATTGAATCAAATGTGGGAGCGGGCTTGCTCGCGAAGGCGTCAGAGCAGTCGATACAAAGGGCCGGCCTAGCGACCCTTCTTCCAGAGGTAAGCGCCCACCAGAATCCCGACACCGCAAATGATTGCCACATAATAGGCAGGCCCCAACGGGCTTTCCTTGAGCAGCAAGGTGACAACCATCGGGGTCAGGCCGCCGAAGATGGCGTAGGCCAGGTTGTAGGAGAACGACAGCCCGCTGAAGCGCACCACCGCCGGGAAGGCTTTGACCATCACATACGGCACTGCGCCGATGGTGCCGACCAGCAAGCCGGTCACGGCGTACATCGGGAACAGCCAGTCAGGGTGGTTGAACAGGCTGTGGTAGAAGGTCCACGAACTGATCAGCAGCGCGGCACTGCCGAACACGAAGACACGACCCGCGCCGAAGCGGTCAGCCAGCGCACCGGAGGCGACGCAGCCCAGGCTCAGAAACACGATCGCCAGGCTGTTGGCCTGCAATGCGGTGGTTGGCGAGAAGTGGTAGACGGTCTGCAGCACGGTCGGGGTCATGAGGATGACCACGATGATGCCGGCGGACAGCAGCCAGGTCAGCAGCATGGAAATCAGGATCGCCCCGCGATGGTCGCGCAACACGGCGCGCAGCGGCACTTCTTCTGCCAGGGCCTTGCGCAGTTGCAGCTCGGCGAATACCGGCGTCTCGTGCAACCAGCGGCGCAGGTAAACCGAGAACAGGCCGAACACGCCACCCAGCAGGAACGGGATCCGCCAAGCGTAATCCGCGACTTCCACCGAGGTATAAATGCTGTTGATCGCTGTTGCCACCAACGAGCCCAGCAGGATACCGGCCGTCAGGCCGCAGGTCAGGGTGCCGCAGGCATAACCGATATGACGCTGCGGCACGTGTTCGGAAACGAATACCCACGCGCCAGGCACTTCACCGCCAATCGCAGCGCCTTGAATCACCCGCATCAGCAGCAACAGGATCGGCGCCCACATCCCGATCTGCGCATAAGTCGGCAGCAAACCCATGATCAGGGTCGGCACCGCCATCATGAAAATGCTCAGGGTGAACATCTTCTTGCGTCCCAGCAGGTCGCCGAAGTGCGCCATGACGATGCCGCCCAGTGGCCGCGCCAGGTAGCCGGCGGCAAAGATCCCGAAGGTCTGCATCAAGCGCAGCCACTCGGGCATGTCGGCCGGGAAGAACAGCTTGCCGACCACCGTGGCGAAGAACACGAAGATGATGAAATCGTAAAACTCCAGCGCACCGCCCAGGGCAGACAGTGACAAAGTCTTGTAGTCGCTGCGGGTCAGCGGACGTGCGGATTGGGTTGGCTGCGCGATGCTCGAGGGCGCTGTGGTCATGGCAAGGCTTCTCTTATAGTCGGATCTGCAACCCCAACAACGCTGGCTGAGGCTTGGGCAGGTCCGGCACGATAGCAAATTGTTCGAAAAAGCACATAGAGGTGCGTATTTGACGGTCGAAATGAGAACCGGACGGTCGTCTCGGAGTCTACCGATCGATATACTCGCAATCCTGCACCTGCTTGTAAGGGGTTGCTGTGCGAAAACGTCGTTGGCACCCGCCAGCCGATTTCGCAGAGTTTCCCTTTAGGCGCCTTACGAAAAACGTGACGAACGTAGTATGTTCGGGGCTGAATCGTTTTTCCAAGACGGCTATTCACCCGCTACACCTATGAAGAGTCACGGGTCAGAGGCACCCCCGGCATGATAGAGCTCGAACAAGAAGATCCGATCCCGCAAGGCGACCTTGCCCTGCAAATTACCGCGCTCCCCCGCGAAACCAACGGCTTTGGCGATATTTTCGGCGGTTGGCTGGTGTCGCAGATGGATTTGGCCGGCACCGCAATGGCCAGCAAAGTCGCGGGTGGCCGCGTGGCTACGGTTGCGATCGACCGCATGGCATTTCTGGTTCCGGTAGCGGTGGGCGCTCAGCTCTCCTTCTATACCCAGGCGCTGGAAATCGGCCGCAGCTCGATTCAGATGATGGTCGAAGTCTGGAGTGACGATCCGCTGTCCAGCGAATGGCGTAAGGTGACTGAAGCCGTATTTGTGTTCGTCGCCATCGACGGCAGCGGTCGCACCCGTTCGGTTCCGCCTAGAGCTCGTTAAACACTACGACCTTTCTGCGGTCCATTGCAGTCATTGTTCCTGATCGAGAGTTGCCCATGAGTACGCCCAACGTTGAAGCCGTGAAACTGGATGAACTGAACTGCTGGCGCATCCGCCACGGTCAGGCCGAATTGCTGGTTGCCCAGCAGGGCGCGCACATCCTCAGTTATCAAGTGGCCGGGCAACCGCCGCTGATCTGGCTCAACGACGAGGCCGTGTTCAAGACTGGCAAGAGCATCCGCGCCGGGGTTCCGGTGTGCTGGCCGTGGTTTGGTAACTTGCCGCGCAACCCGCAGCGCGTTCAGGCGATGCGCGTCAGCAACGAAGCGCCGACCGCCCACGGGCTGGTAAGGGCGATGGACTGGGAACTGGGCGGCATTGAAACCGAGGGCGAAAGCCTGAAGGTGGAGTTTGTTCTGCCTTACCCTGAAGGCGGTTTGCCAGGCTGGCCGCATCAAGTGGATTTGAAGCTGAGCATTCGTCTGGATGAGCAACTGCACATCAGCCTGACCAGCCACAACCAAGGCACTGACAACGTCACCATCAGCCAGGCACTGCACAGCTATTTCGCGGTCAGCGATGTGCGCAACGTGCAGGTCGAAGGGCTGGATGGCTTGAGTTACATCGAAACCCTGGACGACTGGAAAACCGTCACTCAGACCGGCGATCTGCGTTTTGTCGGCGAGACTGATCGTATCTATCTCAATACCCCGGCGAAGCTGAGTATTGTCGATCCGGCCTGGGAACGGCGCATCGAGCTGACCAGCAGCGGTTCACGCTCGGCGGTGATCTGGAATCCGTGGATTGATCGCGCTGCGGCGTTCAGCGACATGGCCGACGATGGCTGGCAGCGGATGCTGTGCATTGAAACGGCGAATGTGATGGATGATGTGGTGACACTGGCACCGGGTGCGAGCCATACCCTGGGTGTCAGCATCGGTAGCAAATCTCTCTAACACCACAAAACCAATGTGGGAGCGGGCTTGCTCGCGAAGGCGGTGTAACAGTCAACGATGATGTTGAATGTTATGGCCTCTTCGCGAGCAAGCCCGCTCCCACATTTGGTTTGTGCCAGGCCTACTGGCGCTTTACAGATCCGACTCTTTGACCACCCGCACTTTCGCCGCATCCAGCGCATACGCCGCGTCAGCCAGGTCATTGTTGACCTTCTCGACCTTCAGCGTGCCGGTCACCCACAGCGGTGTATAGATGTCATTCAGCTTCAACCCTTTCGGATATCGCACCAACACCAATTGATTAGGTGGCGGCGGCGGCACGTGAATGCAGGCGCCCGGATACGGCACGAGGAAGAACAGCGTGCTGCGGCCCTGGGCGTCGGATTCCAGCGGCACCGGATAACCACCGATGCGGATGTTCTTGTCGTTCATCGACGGCACGGTTTTGGTCGAATACATCACCGCCGGCAAACCCTTGCTCTGCTTCATGCCACCCTTTTTGGTAAAGGTGCCATTGGCTTCGGGTGAGTTGTGGTCGATTTCAGGCATGGCCTCGAGGGCTTTCTGGTCCGACTTTGGCATCAATTCGAGCCAGTCGGTTTCCGGCAATTCGCCGGCATGGGCGAGGCCCGAGCCCAGTAAAAGGAAAGTCAGTAAAAGACGGCGCATGGAAGTGCTCGGTAAAGGAGAGGACGGTGCAACGCCGAGCATTCTAGCCCTCTCTGCGTGCGGCGCAGAGGGGGCTTTGTCGCTTTGGATCAGTTCTTTTTGATCAAACCGTAGATCACCAGCAACACCACCGCGCCAACCAGCGCACCGATGAAGCCTGCACCTTGACCGGCCTGGTAGATGCCCAGAGCCTGGCCGCCATAAGTGGCCGCCAACGAACCGCCGATACCGAGCAGGATGGTCATGATCCAGCCCATGCTGTCATCGCCCGGTTTCAGGAACCGAGCCAGCAGGCCGACGATCAAGCCGATAAAGATGGTTCCGATAATTCCCATGGCATTTCCCTCTGATTGGTTTGGCTATGCGAAAGCCTAGTCAGACTTTGGCATCCTGCCATGAGAGAACGGCGGCCCCTGAATGGTTCCGCCGCTGCCACATGAAACTATTCGGCGATGAGCGCTTCGACCTTGAGGATCTGCTGCTCCAGCGTGGCCTTGTCGGCGCAGCGCAGGCTGGCGTGACCGACCTTGCGACCGACCTTGAACGCCTTGCCATAGTGATGCAGATGGCAATCGGCAATGGCCAGGACTTTCTCGGTCTCCGGCACTTTACCGATGAAGTTGAGCATCGCGCTCTCGCCGACCTTGGCCGTCGAACCCAGCGGCAGACCGGCAACGGCCCGCAGGTGGTTTTCGAACTGGCTGCACTCGGCACCTTCAGTGGTCCAGTGACCCGAGTTGTGGACCCGCGGGGCGATTTCGTTGGCCTTGAGGCCACCGTCGACTTCAAAGAACTCGAACGCCATCACGCCAACGTAGTTCAGCTGCTTGAGCACACGGCTGGAATAGTCTTCCGCCAAGGCTTGCAGCGGGTGGTCGGTGCTGGCCACGGACAGTTTGAGGATGCCGCTGTCGTGGGTGTTATGAACCAACGGATAAAATTTGGTCTCACCATCGCGAGCGCGCACGGCGATCAACGAGACTTCACCGGTGAACGGCACGAAACCTTCCAGCAGGCAGGCCACGCTGCCCAGTTCGGCGAAGGTGCCGGCGACATCTTCAGGCTTGCGCAGGACCTTCTGGCCCTTGCCGTCGTAACCCAGGGTGCGGGTTTTCAGCACGGCCGGCAGACCGATGGAAGCCACGGCAGCGTCCAGATCGGCTTGCGATTGAATGTCAGCGAACGCCGGGGTGGGAATCCCCAGGTCCTTGAACATGCTCTTCTCGAACCAGCGATCACGGGCGATGCGCAGGGCTTCGGCGCTCGGGTAGACCGGGACGAATTGCGACAGGAAGGCCACGGTTTCGGCCGGGACGCTTTCGAACTCGAAAGTCACCAGATCGACTTCATCGGCCAGCTGACGCAGGTGATCCTGATCGCCGTAATCGGCCCGCAGGTGTTCGCCCAACGCGGCTGCGCAAGCATCCGGAGCGGGGTCCAGGAAAGCGAAGTTCATGCCCAGCGGAGTGCCCGCCAGCGCCAACATGCGACCCAACTGGCCGCCACCGATTACACCGATCTTCATCGTCAACAACCTCAGGCGATGCGTGGGTCTGGATTTTCCAGGACGCTGTCTGTCTGCTCAGCACGGAATTTTTTCAGTACCGCGTGGAACTGCGGGCGCTTGGCGCCGAGGATGCTCGCCGAGAGCAGTGCTGCGTTGATCGCGCCAGCCTTGCCGATGGCCAGGGTGGCGACCGGAATGCCCGCGGGCATCTGCACGATAGACAGCAGCGAATCGACGCCCGAGAGCATCGACGACTGCACCGGCACGCCCAGCACCGGCAGGTGGGTCTTGGCCGCACACATGCCTGGCAAGTGAGCCGCGCCGCCAGCACCGGCGATGATCACCTCGATGCCACGCGCCTCGGCCTCTTCGGCGTACTGGAACAGCAGGTCCGGGGTGCGGTGGGCAGAGACCACTTTCACCTCGTAAGGAATGCCGAGCTTTTCCAGCATATCGGCGGTGTGGCTAAGGGTGGACCAATCGGACTTGGAGCCCATGATCACGCCAACCAGTGCACTCATCGTCATGCCTCTTCTCTCTGGGCGCCCGCAGGCGCGTCAAAAAACAACAAGCCACGCAAAATGCGTGGCTTGATTGTACGAATTATGGCCGGACGAACCGGCCGAAGGCCGCGCAGTATACCTCAATGAAGCAGATAAACAGCCCCCATAGCGACCATCTGTCATTCGGCGCAAAGGGCCGGTTTTATTGACTTAAAAGTCAGTCAAATACACCACAAATCCCCTGTGGGAGCGGGCTTGCTCGCGAAAGCGGTGGGTCAGTCGATATCAATGTTGTCTGACCCACCGCTTTCGCG